>CABXRY010000013.1 GCA_902514755.1 uncultured Pelagibacteraceae bacterium | reverse complement strand
AATCATCATATGCCTTACCAAGTGCAAAGGAAATTATTCCTTCTTGATCGCCTTCAAAATTATTTTCTGATAAAATTTTTTTCATTTTAGATATGTGAACCATCGTTTCTTCGTTAGTTATAGAATACTTATAAATTGAGCTTAAGATTTGATGCGCGTTTGCATTTTTTGGGTCAATTTTTAAAATTTTGTCAACAGTCTCAATTGCTTCTGTTACTTTATTTAGACTTTGAAATGCTAATGCCAAATGATTTAAAAAAACTAAAGGATTAATATTTTTTTCTTTAGCTATATTTAGACCTTGATCGTATAATTTTATAGCGCTCTCAATATCGTTGATAGAAGATTTTAAATTACCATAATTGTTATAAACATTGATGTAGCTTGGATTTATTTCTATTATTTCTTTATAAATTTGTTCTGCTTTAAAATATTGTTCTGTGTTTTTATAAGAGTTAGCCAAGTTATTCATGGCTGAGACATTATTATTATCTACTTTTAAAGCTAACTCAAAAAAATTGATAGCTCTGTGATCTTTATCAAGTCTTTGATACGCCATTCCAGATAAGTTTAAAATGAATGAATTATTTGGAAATTTTTTATTTAATATTTCGCAGCCTTCAATTACTCTTTTAAAATTACCTTCTGCGAAATAGTTTTGAAGTTTTTTTACTTTTTCAACAAAGTTCATGACTTTAATTTGAAATTATGCTGGTTTATTCATTGAGTTAAAAAACTCTGCATTGTTTTTTGTATCTTTTAGTTTTGAGCTTATAAATTCAATAGCGTCCATAGTTCCCATCGGAGCAATTATTCTTCTAAGAACATTCATTTTTTGAAGGTCATTTTTGTCAAAAAGCAGTTCTTCTCTTCTTGTTCCAGACTTTGTAATATCAATTGCTGGATAAATTCTTTTATCAGCAATTTTTCTATCTAAAACCGTTTCGCTATTACCCGTTCCTTTAAATTCTTCAAAAATAACTTCATCCATTCTACTGCCAGTGTCAATTAAAGCTGTTGAAATAATTGTTAAAGATCCACCTTCTTCAATATTTCTCGCAGCTCCAAAAAATCTTTTTGGTCTTTGAAGAGCATTTGCGTCTACACCACCAGTTAATACTTTTCCTGAACTTGGTATAACTGCGTTGTAAGCCCTTCCTAATCTTGTGATTGAGTCTAATAAAATAACTACATCTTTTTTATGTTCAGTTAATCTTTTTGCTTTTTCAATTACCATCTCTGCAACAGCGACGTGTCTTTGTGCTGGTTCATCAAAAGTAGAACTAATTACTTCTCCTTTAACAGTTCTTTGCATGTCTGTAACTTCTTCAGGTCTTTCATCAATCAATAAAACCATCAAATAACTTTCTGGATAATTTTTAGCAATTGAGTTTGCAATACTTTGTAAGATCATTGTTTTACCGGCCTTTGGTGGTGAAATAATTATAGATCTTTGTCCTTTTCCTATTGGGCTTACAAGATCAATTAATCTTGGTGTTAAATCTGGTTTCTTTTCTACTTTTATTGTCTCAACTTCCATGACCATTTGTTGATCTGGATAAAGTGGAGTTAAATTATCAAATGCAATTTTATGTCTTGCTTTCTCTGGCTCTTCAAAATTAATTTTACTAACCTGAAGTAACGCAAAATATCTTTCACCTTCTTTGGGTGCTCTAACAGGCCCTTCAATAGTATCTCCAGTTCTTAAACCAAATTTTCTAATTTGACTTGGACTTACATAAATGTCATCGGGTCCTGGAAGGTAATTAGATTCCATCGCTCTTAAAAAACCGAAGCCATCTTGTAATAGTTGAAGTACACCAGCGCCTGTTATTTCTTCTTTCTCTGCAACTTTTTTTAAAATGGCAAAAAGGATTTCTTGTTTTCTTAATGTGCTGGCATTTTCAATATCAAGCTCTTCTGCTTGCGCAATTAGCTGTTCAGATGATTTTAATTTTAATTCTTGGATGTTCATGATTAAGTTTTGTAAGGAATAAATAGATAAATTTAATATATATACTCTTAAAAGTATTACAAGACAGTTGATAAAACGTTTAAAAATTAGGTAAATTAAGGGTTTTTTCCAATATTTGAGTTAATTTATTTTTAATTCTTTAGCGAAATTCTCAACTTTCGACCAATCTGTAAATTCATATGATTGTGAGGTATCAGTAGGTCCCCCTGTAATAAACATAATCAGTTTAATAATATATTTGTCAAAAATATTATAACTAGGGTAATCAACTTTACCAGCAAATACTCCTAACTTCTTAGGCTGCCATTTAGAAATTTTTAAAAATTTTTTTATATAAGGATTTGTTTCAGGTGTATTTTTTTCAAATTTCCTAGCAACCACATTTACTGAAAAAAAAACATTTTGTTTTTGATCTAAAATTTTTCTATTGAGTTTAATAAATTTATAAAGTTCTCTGGAATGCTTACCATATCTTATGCTGGCTCCAATTATAATTCTTTGAAATTCAGATAAATCAAGTTTTGTTGCTTCATCTAAAGATACAATCTTTATTAGCTTTTCATTATTTAAAGAATTCATAATTTTTTCACAAATTTTTTTAGTGTGACCATCCGTCGTTGAAAAAATTATTAAAGATGTAAACATTTCTAAAAAATATTAGGATTGGTTCATAATTTGTTGTGGCATTTTTTTATAAAATTTATCATCAACTTGATATTCGATATTTTCTTTATCTTGTGCTGAACCTTCAGCCTGAATAAAAGTATATTTTGCAAAATCTTTACACCAGTCTTTATTAGTATTTAAACATTCAATTGGGTAAATATTTCCACCCCATTCTTTTGCTTCATTAACTAATTCGTGACCAAGCTCATCGGTGGTCTCCAGACAATCCGCGACAAAACTTGGCGAATATATTGCAATTTCTTTTTTCCCCTCAGAAATTAATTTTTTAACAACTTCTTCTGTATAAGGTGTTATCCATTCTTCAGACCCAAATCTACTTTGAAAACTCATCATACATTGATCTGGTTTAATTTTTTTTAACTTATTGGTGATTAAGCAAAATGTTTCATAGCAATGTCTATAGTAATCATCGCCCTTGTTAACGATACGTCGCTTTTGCATCCCATGAAACGTTATGATTAAGTTATCAATTTTTTTTCCTTGAATTATTAACTCATCTAATTTTTTATCAACTTGACAAACAGAGTTGTCTATAAAAGCATGAGTTCTGTGAAAATTTGTAATAACTTCAAAGGTTGGTATTTTAACTCTTTTTGATAATTCTTTAGCAAGTGCATCAATGCCAGAAGCTATGGTGCTTTCTGAATATTGTGGAAACATTGGAATTACGAGCAATTTCGTTGCACCAATACCTTTTTTTAAATCTTCTTCCCAGCTATCATATACTTCATTGACATATGGTGGTGATAATAAAAAAGCGTGGTTAACTTCGACATAACCTTCTGGGTCAATTTTTTTCAATTCATCACTAACATTTTTTGTAAAATCTCTTGTATTAGTTATAAGTGGAAAATTCTCACCATCCCAAATTCTTGCATAAAGTTTTGCTGATTTTCTTGGTCTAAAAGGTAAAACAAAAAAATTTAAGATTAATTTCCAAAGCCACGGATTAATATCCACAACCCTCGGATCTCCTAAAAATTTACGAAGATATTTTCTTAAAGCTTTTGTGGTTGGTTCAGAGGGTGATCCTAATTGAACAAATACAACTTTTGTTTTTCTTTTTGGGTGGATATAAGACTGAGACATTTAATAATCTTTAACCATTTGAACTAAATATTGAACCATTTTTGGATTTGTTTCTGGAAGTACGCCATGACCGAGATTAAATATATAGGGATGATCTTTAAAAATATCTAGATACTTAATGGTCTCTTTTTTAAGAGTTTCTCTATCGGCAAGTAAAACTTTGGGGTCTAATCCTCCTTGAATAGGAATTTTTACGTTACTTAAGACTATTTTAGGATCAATATTATAATCAATACTTACAGCGTCTGGCTTAACTATGTCACAAAATTCTTTATAATTTTTAATTTCTCTTGGAAAGCAAATAACAGGAATATTTAAAGATTTAACATAATTAACCAGGTTGAGAGTTGGGAAATAAATGTAATTTTCTAAATCTTTTTCATCTAACAAACCGGCCCAACTATCAAAAATTTGTATTACGTTAGCTCCATTTTCTATTTGTTTTTTAATGTGTATCATTAAAAATTTTTCTAAAATTGATAAAATTTTTTTAATTAAATTACTGTCATTAAAAAAATCTTTTTTTAAATCTTTTTTTGGAGATTGTTGATTGATCATATAAACCAATAAAGTCCAAGGAGCGCCAACAAATCCAATTGTATTTTTGTTTTTTGTAATTTCATTATTGCTGACTTTTTTTATAGCCTTATAAACAGGAAAAATTTTTTCAACAAAGTCTGTTTCACTTATTTTTAACATTTCATTAATATTAATTTGACCAAGTAATGGTCCAAAATTTTTTTTAAATTCAACTTTTTGATTTAATCCATATGGCAACATTAGAATATCCGAAAATATTATCGCAGCATCTAAATCAAATCTTTTTAGGGGCTGTACGGTTATTTCTGATGATAAGACTTCATTAAGACATAATTTTATAAAATCTGGATTTAATTTCCTAATTTCTCTAAACTCAGGTAGGTATCTTCCTGCTTGTCTCATTATCCAAATAGGTTTTATTTTTGTATTTTTATTTTTTATTACTTGATAAAGAGGTGTCATATTAAAATTATATATATATTTATTTTATTAGTATTATGTATTGTGAATATTGATGATAAGCATTTATTAACATTTTATTAACAACTTAATCACAATTAAAATTGAGATAAATCATTCAAATTGAAGCTTTTTAAGTTTTTATAAAATTTGATGTATAATATTATTCTTATGAACATAAATGTTAATAAAACCCTTAATTTACAACAATAATTAATCAATATTTAAATTGAGTAATTTAATTAAAATATTACAAATTTATCAACAATTTATTCATGAGTAATACATATCAAATTTATCTTATTTCAGATTCAACAGGGGAAACTCTTGATAGAATTTTTTTAGCCCTAAAGGCACAATTCATTAATATTAAATATAATGTTCATTCATATTCTTTTACAAGAACAGAAAACCAAATTTTAAAAATTTTAGAGGATGCAAAAAAAAATAAAAATTCAATTATTCTATATACAATTGTTGATACTTACCTGGCAAAACATTTGGCAAATCTAAGCAATAAAAAAAATATTCCCTGTTTTAGTGTTTTAGGAAATCTAATTTTAAACTTTTCTAAAATTTTAAATCAAGAAGCGTCTCATGAACCAAGCGGACAATATGTTTTAAATGAAGAATATTATAATAAGATAGAGGCCATTCAGTTTACAATGAATCATGATGATGGAAATATGATTAATGATATAGATAAATCTGATATTATATTGATTGGTGTTAGTAGAACGAGCAAAACACCAACATCAATTTATTTAGCTAATAAAGGATTTAAAACATCTAATATTCCCTTGGTAAATGAGAATTCATTACCAAAGAGGCTTAAAGATAATCCGGGACTTACTTGTGTGGTTGGTTTAAATACAGAACCTGATAGGTTAGTCGACCTTAGAAAAAATCGTATGAGCTCTCTTAAAGAAAACGAAAACAAGAAATACACAAGTATTGAAAACATTAAAAAGGAAATTTTAAATGCAAAAAAAACATTTCAAAAATATAATTGGCCATCAATAGATGTTACAAGGAAATCTGTTGAAGAAACGGCTGCCTCTATAATTAAAATACATGAGATATATCTAAACAATGCAAAATAAGATTATTCTTGCTTCTAAGAGCAAAATTAGAAAAGAAATATTAAATAAAAATAACATAGATTGTGAGGTCAAACCTTCAAATGTTGATGAAGATGTAGTTAAAGATAGTCTTATTAAAGAAAAGGCCTCGCCAGAAATTATATCAAGAAATTTAGCTGAACTTAAGGCTAACAAAGTTAGTTTAAATCAAAGCAATGAGCTTGTATTAGGAGCCGATAGTGTTATTGATTTAGACGGTGAATTAATATCAAAACCCGAAAGTAGAGATGAGGCATTAATAATTCTAAAAAAACTTAATGGAAAGAAACACTATTTAATAAGCTCAGTTTGTATTTCAAGAAATGGATCAATGATTTGGAATTACACCGATAAAGCAGAGCTTACGATGAAAAATTTTAAAGAAGAAGATCTAAAAATGTATTTGTCAAAAATATCTGATGAAGCCTTGTATGCCTATAATGTTTATCAAATAGAGGGAGAGGGAAGAAATTTATTTACCAGCATTAATGGAGATGAAGATACAATAATGGGCCTACCAATAAAAAAGATTCAAGAATATTTAACAACAATTCAATGAAAAAATATTTAGTTATAGGCAATCCAATTGAACACTCTTTGTCTCCAAAATTACAGAATTATTGGATAAAGAATCATAATATTCATGCAATTTATGAAAAAGAAAAATTGAATGAAGATGAGCTGAAAAAATTATTCTTAAATATAAGAGATAAAAAAATTAATGGAGTTAATGTTACAGTTCCTTTTAAAAAAACTGTAATTCCTTTTTTAGATAAACTTACTGCAGAAGCTGAAAGTACCCAGGCTGTTAATACGATTTATTTAGAGAATAATAAAATAATAGGGCACAATACAGACATCGACGGATTTGAACTAGGAATAAAAAAAATAAATTATGATATTTTTAATAAAAAAATTTTTATTCTTGGAGCAGGAGGAGTAGCACCATCTATTATCTATGCTTTAAATAAACTGAAAGTTTCAGAAATTACAATCGCAAACAGAACTAGAGAAAAAGCCGAAAATTTAAAAAATTTATTTGGTAAATTAAAAATAGTTGAATGGGGAGAGATCCCAGACTTTGATATGATTATTAATGCAACAAGCATAGGACTTAAAAAAGATGATGAAATAAATCTGAATTTTTCATCAATTGGAAAAAATAAATTTTTTTATGATGTTATTTATAATCCTAAAGAAACTAATTTCTTAAAAAAAGGAAAAAACCTTGGGAATGCTACTGAAAATGGTAAATTAATGTTTATTTATCAAGCTATCTCAGCTTTTAATATTTGGCATGGAGTGAAACCAATAGTAAATGATGAGGTAATTAAACTTTTGGATTAATGATTAAAATTGGAATTTTAGGCGAAATTGGAGCAGGCAAAAGTTATGTAGCATCAAATTTTGGTTATCCAGTTTTTAATGCAGATCATCAAGTTGCTGAACTATATAAGAAAAATAAAAATATATTTTATAAATTAAAAAAAATTTTACCAAAATATATATCCAAATTTCCAATTGATAAAAAAGAAATATCAAGCGCAATTTTAGCTAATAAAAATAATTTAAAAAAAATTGTTAAAATAGTTCATTCAGAAGTAAGAAAAAAAATGCAACTTTTTTTAAAAAAAAATAATAGAGCTAAAATTGTTATATTGGATATTCCACTTTTGTTAGAAAATAAGATAAATGATAAAAAGGATATTTTAGTTTTTGTAGACTCAAAAAAATCTGAAATTCTAAAAAGATTAAAAAAACGAAAAAATTTTAATTTTAAGATTTTTCAAAAGTTTAAGGATATCCAGCTATCTTCTAATTATAAAAAAAAGAAGTCTCATTTTATAATTAAAAATGATTTTAAAAAAAAATCTGTTAAAACTGGAATTAACAATGTTCTTGAGAGGATAACATAAATGAAAGAAATAGTATTAGATACAGAAACGACAGGTATATCGATCAAAGAAGGTCATAGAATAGTTGAAATTGGATGCATTGAACTAGATAATTTAATACCAACAAAAAATAGGTTTCATTGTTATTTAAACCCAGAGAGAAAAGTTTCCGAGAAGGCTTTAAAAGTTCATGGCTATACTGATGAATTCTTATCTAAACAAAAAAAATTTAGTGATGTTGGTGAACAGTTTTTAGCTTTTATTAAAGATAAAAGATTAATAATTCACAATGCAGAGTTCGATTTGGGCCACTTAAATAATGAACTTTCTATTTTTGGAAAAAACAAGATAAATAATGAGATAGTAGATACATTAATGCTAGCTAGAGATAAATTTCCGGGCTCCCCTGTAAGTTTAGATGCTCTTTGTAAAAGATATAGAATAGACAATTCAATTAGAACACAACACACAGCATTAATTGACTGTGATTTATTAGCAAAAGTTTATATTAATTTAATTGATCAAAAAGAACCAACTTTAGATTTTCAAAATCTGGATATGGAAACAGATTATAAAAATAGTTTTAAAGTCTCGTATTTTAAAAAAGTAATAAAACCAAGTAAGGATGAAATTTTTAAACACAATGAATATTTAAAAAATCATTTAAAAAAAAATTATTTTAATTAAATCTTTGCTTATAAAGCTCTTCAAAATTAATCTTTTTTTCAAATTTAACTCCCGGGTAACCAGAATTATTTATAAGATTTAAAAATGATTTTTCGAGATCTGGATATATTTCAACTTGAACGTCACATAATATAATTTTTTCTAGCTCTTTTTTTTCTTTTACCTCATCATCTACTTTTATAATTGTTGCAAAATTGATCTCAAAATAGGATTTTTTTTTATTTTCTTCTTTGTCTTTAAATTTAAATATTGTGTTTATTTCTACCATTTTATTTTTTAACGCTTTAGAATTTATATCTATATTAAGTTGATATTTAGAAATATAATCTTTGACGAAAATATAGGTTTCCACATCTGGCGTCTCACTGGACATGTCTTTAATAAATTTTCCTAGAATTTTATAATTTTTTGTCATTTTCATCCTCTATATCTTCAAAGTCTCCATCTATAAAATTATTTTTTTTCTTCTTATGATTAAATTTTTTTGCAAATTTACTAAAAAAAAATTTTCTACTTATTGGGAAAATTAACAGAAACCCAAAAATATCAGTCGCAAATCCAGGGATAATTAACAATATCGCTGCAAATGCGATTGCAGCGCCTGAAATTATTTCATATGCAGGAGCTTCGTTTTTATTTAATTGTAAAAATCCAGCTTTGAGAGTGTTTAGCCCCTCGTATTTTGCGTAATAAACACCAACTACAGCTGTAATAAATATTAACAAAATTGTGGTTATCGCGCCAATTTGTGATCCAATTTCAATAAAAAGGTAAATCTCAATAATAGGTATTAGTATTATAGATAATAAAATTGGGTTCATTTGTCCGTAATCTAAATTGCTAGTTGAAATTAATCAACATAGTAATTACTATAGTGTTATGAGTTACAGCTTTGAATACATAGATATAATTCTTTTAGCAATGATAGCTGGGTTTATTTTTTTAAGATTAAGAGGAATACTTGGAAAAAGAACTGGATTTGAGGGAAAAGCCCCTCCGCAATTTGATAAAATTTTAAAAGAAGCTGTTGGGAAACAAGCTCCAGTTAATAATGAAACTTTTGATGAAAATGCTCAGAAAGAATTTATTAAAGGCGCAAAAATAGCTTATGAAACTATAATCACTGATTTTAGTGATAATGATAACAAGTTAACAACAAGCAAACCTCTTTTAAATAAAGAAATTTATGATCAATTTAATGATGCATTAAAAGAAAGAAGCGAAAGAGGGCATTACGCTGAAATAACTTTTATTGGTGTTAATTCGGCAACTATTAAAGAACATAAAAAGATTGATAAAATTTTAAATGTTACAGTGGACTTTATTGCAGAAGTAATTACTTGCATAAAGGATAAAGATAAAAAAATTGTTTCAGGTGATCCAGAAAAAATTAAAAAAATATATGACACCTGGGTTTTTTCAAGAGATGTAACTTCACCAAATCCAAACTGGCAGCTCGTAAATACTTTAACTTAATTGACTGATAATATCTCAGACAAAGATAAAAAAGCCTGGGAAAAATTTATATCTGGTGATGAAAGGTTACCCAATAAAGATAATAAATTTCAAAAAAAAACATTTTTAAAAATAAAATCTATAGACTTACATGGATATACACTTGAAGAGGCTAATAGAACTATTGAAAATTTTATAACTAAATCGTATGAGGATGGAATAAATAAGTTGATAGTTGTGACTGGTAAAGGTCTTCACTCTCAAAATGAAAAAGATCCTTATGTTTCTAAAAATCTTAGTATCCTTAAATATTCTGTACCTGAATTTATTTCAAATAACCAAAATTTAACGAAAATTATTCATGAAATACAAGATGCAAAAATCGAGGATGGTGGTGAGGGGGCTTTTTATGTTTTTTTAAAAAAAAATAAATCTATAAAATAAACTTTGAAAGGTCAGTATCTTTAATTAAATTATCTAGGTTTTTATCAATATATTCTTTATTGATAACAATTTTTTCACCAGACCTGTCAGTAGCTGTAAAACTAATCTCATCTAAAATTTTTTCAATAATAGTATGAAGTCTTCTAGCTCCAATATTTTCAACTGTAGTATTAACCTCTGAAGCAATATTAGCAATTGTGTCAATCCCATCATCTGAAAATTCAAGCTCTACATTTTCTGTTTTTAAAAGAGCAACATATTGCTTAATTAAACTAAAATCAGGTTCTCTTAAAATTCTTTTAAAATCTTCGCTAGTCAATGCTTCTAGTTCAACTCTTATAGGTAACCTTCCCTGAAGCTCAGGAAGCAGATCAGATGGTTTTGCAAGTTGGAACGCTCCAGAAGCTATAAATAAAATATGATCAGTTTTAATTGGACCATGTTTAGTGTTAACAGTAGTACCTTCTATCAATGGTAACAGGTCTCTTTGTACACCCTCACGAGATACATCGCCACCAACACGATCTGTTCTGGCTGAAATTTTGTCTATTTCATCCAAGAAAACTATACCATTATTTTCAGTTGATAATTTTGCAGTTTTAACAATTTTATCTTGTTCTATTAATTTATCAGACTCATCATTTATTAAAATTTCATGAGATTCTTTTACTGTCATTTTCTTCTTTTTTTCTTTATTACCCATTGATTTTCCAATCATTTCACCAATGTTAATCATTCCAACATTTGCCCCAGGCATTCCTGGTATTTCAAATGAAGTGTTACCAGATCCAGTATCACTAACAGCTATTTCAATTTCATTATCATCAAGATCACCATTTCTAAGTCTTTTTCTAAAGCTTTCTCGAGTTGCAAGGCTCGCTTTTTTACCAACCAATGCATCTAAAACTTTCTCCTCAGCTGCTTTTTGAGCTTGGGCATGAACCTCTTTTCTCATTTTTACCTTTTCCATTGAGATGGCAATTTCAATTAGGTCTCTTACTATTTGTTCTACATCTCTTCCAACATAGCCAACTTCAGTAAACCTTGTAGCCTCAACTTTTACAAATGGTGCTTCAGCTAATTTAGATAGTCTTCTTGAAATTTCTGTTTTACCAACTCCTGTTGGTCCAATCATAAGAATATTTTTTGGTAAAACTTCATTTTTCATTTCACCTTTAAGTGCCTGTCTTCGCCATCTATTTCTTAAAGCAACAGCAACTGCTTTTTTTGCTTTATTTTGACCTACAACAAATCTATCTAATTCTGAAACGATTTCTCTTGGAGATAAGGAGCTTACTAAAGAGCTCTCTTCTTTAGCATTTTTATCTTTTGGAACTAAAGGTGTTACGTTTGAATTTTCCATTATATTTTTAAAACTTTAATATTATCATTTGTAAAAACACAAATTTCTGATGCAACTTTGATAGCTTTTTTTGCAACTTCTTCTGCACTCATATCAGTTTCCATTAAAACTTTTCCAGCTGCTAAAGCATAATTCCCACCTGATCCTATTCCTATGACATCCCCTTCAGGTTCTAAAACATCTCCAGTTCCAGAAATAATATAACTATTCTCTTTGTCTCCAATCGCCATAAGAGCTTCTAATCTTCTCAAATATTTATCAGTTCGCCAGTCTTTTGCCAATTCAACAGCTGCTCTTGATAAGTTTCCAGCATGTTTTTCAATTTTAGCCTCTAATCTTTCGAACAATGTTAAAGCATCAGCAGTTGATCCTGCAAATCCAGCAACTACGTCTCTTTTTTCAATTTTTCTAACTTTTGAAGCTGTGCTTTTAACTACAGTATTTCCCATACTTACTTGACCATCTCCAGCCACTACTACTTCATTATTTTTTCTAACTAAAACAATTGTTGTCATATTCAATAAATGGTAACTATTTTTGATACTTCAAGTGTTCATACGGATATTGATATACCAAGATTATATATGTATACCTCTTAAAATATATGGCTAGAAAAGGAAAAGTATCTCGTAAAACTAAAGAAACCAGCATCAATGTTGAAGTCAATATTGATGGAAAAGGTAAATATCAAATTGACACTGGCATAGGTTTTTTAGATCATATGCTTGAACAGTTATCAAAGCATTCTTTAATCGATTTAAAAGTTAAAGCTAAAGGAGATACCCACATTGATCTTCATCACACCACAGAAGACACAGGAATTGCAATTGGTGAAGCTTTAAAAAAAGCTGCTAAAAAATTTGTTGGTATCAAACGTTATGCACATAGAGTAATTCCAATGGATGAAACTTTAACTAGAGTAGCAATTGATGTTTCAAACAGACCTTATTTGATTTGGAAAGTAAAATTAAAAGTTGAAAGACTTGGTGAAATGGACACAGAATTATTTAAAGAATGGTTTCAAGCTTTTTCACAATCTGCCGGAATTACTTTACACGTTGAAAATATTTATGGGGATAATAGTCATCATATTATTGAATCTTGCTACAAAGGGTTAGCAAGATCCCTAAGAGATGCTTTAGAGATGGATCCTAGAAATAAAAAAAGCATTCCATCTACTAAAGGCTCACTATAAGTTTAATGAATGTCACAATTGTTGATTATAATTCGGGCAATATAAGCTCGGTAATAAACTCTTTTCTGGAAGTTGCTAAAGATAAAGTTAATATTGAGGTAACTTCAGATTTAAACAAAATTAAATCTAGTGATAAAATAGTTTTACCAGGTCAGGGCTCGTTTAAAAGTTGTGTTGATGCACTTAATAGTATTGACGGTTTAGTTGATACATTAAATGATACTGTAATTAGCAAAAAAAAACCTCTATTTGGAATTTGTGTTGGATTACAAATGTTTGCAGACATTGGTTATGAAGAAAAAGAAACCAAAGGATTAGGGTGGATTTCAGGAAAAGTCTCAAAAATAGACAATCAAAATGGAAAATATAAGCTTCCTCATATTGGCTGGAACGAAATAAATATTGTTAAGGATAGTAAAATTTTTAGAGAAATAGAAAATAATTCTCATATGTATTTTGTCCATAGTTATGAATTTATACCCGAAGATAAAAATGTAATTTCAGCAACAACAGATTATTCATCAAATATTGTTTGTTCAGTTGAAAAAGAAAATATCTTTGGAACTCAATTTCATCCCGAAAAAAGTGATAAGATCGGATTAAAAATAATTGATAACTTTATAAAATTATAAATGAAAATATTTCCAGCTATAGATATTAAAGATAAAAAGTGTGTAAGGTTAGTCAAAGGAGATTTCCATAATAAAACTGAGTATGAAATGTCTCCAGTTGAGCAAGCAGGTAAATATAAGAATCATGGTTTTAAAAACCTACATATTGTTGATTTAGACGGTGCACTTACTGGCGAAACAGTTAATTTGGATATTATTCAAGAAATAGTTGCTAAATTTGATCTTAAAATTGAAATTGGCGGAGGAGTAAGAAATTTTGAGAGTATTAAAAAATATACTGATGCTGGTGTTGAAAAAGTTATTTTAGGAAGTGCAGCTATTATGGATAAAAACTTTTTAAAAAAAGCGTGTGAGAAATTTCCAGATAAAATTGCCTTAGGTTTAGATGCAAAGGATGGATATTTATCTGTTTCTGGTTGGAAAGAAAATTCTAATCAACCAACCTTAGATTACTTAAAAGAAGTGAATGATTATGGTGTAAGTAGATTGATTTATACTGATATAAATAGAGATGGCATGAAGTTAAGTCCTAATTTTGAAGAGACAGTAAAGATTTCTAATACATCCAATTGTCCAGTAATTATATCGGGTGGAGTCTCATCAATTGATGACATTAAAAAAGCCAAGGATTTAAATAATAGTAATATCGAGGGTATAATAGTTGGAAAAGCTATTTATGATGGTGATATTAAACTAGACGAATTAGTTAAAGAATTAGATGCTTAAAAATAGAATAATACCTTGTTTAGATGTTAAAAATGGAAGAGTTGTAAAAGGTATTAACTTTGTTGATCTTAAAGATGCTGGAGATCCAGTTGAGCAAGCTAAAATTTATTCTGACGGAGGAGCGGACGAAATTTGTTTTTTAGATATCACTGCTTCAAACGAAAATAGAGATACGATTTATGATGTAGTTGAGAGAACATCTAAGAATTGTTTTGTTCCTTTAACAGTAGGAGGAGGTGTTAGAAGTATTGAGGATATTAATAAATTATTAAACTGTGGGGCTGACAAAGTATCAATTAATACTGCTGCAGTTAAAAACCCAGAAGTAGTAATTGAAAGTTCTAAGAAATTTGGTTCGCAATGTATTGTTGTAGCGATAGATGCAAAAAAAAATTCCAATCAATGGGAAATTTTTACTCATGGTGGAAGAAATAACACAGGTATAAATGCAATAGAATTTGCAAAAAAAATGGAAGATAGTGGAGCAGGCGAACTCTTAGTAACCTCAATGGATAGAGATGGCACTCAAGCTGGTTATGATATAGATTTAATGTCAGAGATATCCTGTAAAGTGAATATCCCAGTTATTGCTTCTGGTGGAGTCGGTAATCTTGATCATTTAGTAGACGGAATAAAATTAGGAAACGCTAGTGCTGTTTTAGCTGCATCTATATTTCACTATGGAAAACATTCTGTACAAGAAGCTAAGGAATATTTGGATTCAAAAGGAATTCCTGTTAGAATTTAATATGCTCAGTACATTAGAAAATTTAATAAAACTTGCAAGAGACCGAAAAATTAATCCTGTTGAGGGTTCATATACTAACAAGCTTTTAGAAGATAAATCTTTAGCAAAAGAAAAGGTTTTAGAGGAGATTAATGAGTTAATAGAAGCTGTTGAACAAGATACAAATAAAATACATGAAGCAGCAGATGTGCTCTATCATTTGCTAATTTATCTTGAGTCAAATAAAATTAATATTGAAGATGTAATGAGTGAATTGGAAAAAAGAAAAAAATGAGTCTCTTTCACATATAATTTTTATAAATTATTCAAATAATTATTTTGATAAAAACTTCTTTTATTATAGCTTCAATAATATTTATTCTAGCAACTTGGGCAACTTTAAATGTTTGTAAATATAATTATGTTTTAAATAAAAAAGCAAAAATTATTCAAGAATTAAGTGAGGAAGTTGACATCTCTATAGGAAATACAAAGATATATTACTTTAAAGAATTAAATTGTAATAAAGCCACACTGAATTATGATTTTTCTAGAATAATAAATAATGTTGAAGTAATTTCTGTAATGGTTTATCAATATTTGACTAATGATATATTAGGCAGATCACTGATTGACTAAAAATAATTTATTTTTTATGACATATGATGAAGATAATATTTTTGCAAAAATTTTAAGAGGAGAGATACCTTGTAATAAAATATATGAGGATGAGTTTGTTTTATCTTTTCATGATATTAATCCGCAAAAAAAAATACATGCATTAGTAATTCCAAAAGGAAAGTATATAGATCTGGATGACTTTAGTTTAAAAGCTTCATCAGAGGAGATGGTTGGATTGCTCAAGGGCATAAATATAGTGGCAAAAAAACTAGGTATTTCAACAGAAGTAGGCAAAGGCTACAGAGCATTAGCCAACATAAGTGATCATGGTGGTCAAGAGGTTCAGCATTTACACTTTCATTTGTTTGGTGGTGAAAAAGTTGGAAAAATGGTCGAGTGACAGAAGAAGTTGAAAGAAATTATTTAGAAATAAATTCAATAAAAGATCTGAATGAGGTTATTAAACCTAATAAAGATTGTTCGCTAAGTCTATTGGAGCCTATTAACTTTCAATTAAATAAATTTTTTTATAAAAATATAGGAAAGAAACATAAATGGACTGATCGATTGGTATGGACAGAAGCTCAATGGATAGATTATGTTTCAAGCAAAAAAGTAAAAACTTATATTTTGAAATATCAAAATAATCTAGCAGGATTTTTTGAATTAATATTTCATAGTGATGAAAAAGAAGTAGAGATTGCTTATTTTGGATTATTAGAAGAGTTTCAGAATAAAAAACTAGGTTCATATTTGCTATCACAGGCAATAAAAAAATCCTTTAATAATAAAGTTAAAAGAGTGTGGGTTCATACTTGCTCTTTAGATCATAAAAACGCTTTAAAAAATTATATTGCAAGAGGTATGAAAATTTTTAAATCTGAAACTATATTAATTTAGTTTTGACTTGGAATTTTAAATAAATTTTTTGTAATTTCTTTGTTTACTTCTATTGAGGAAAGGTAAGTAAAACTAGTGTTTTGATAAATATCTCTTGTTTTCCACCCGACTAAATTAAATGTTTTGATGTCAAAAAATATATCAATTTTATTATCATTTTCTATAATGGTAAAGTTTATCAAATTATCATCTATTAAACTTTTTTCTAAAATATGTATTTTTTTAATTAAAAAATTTTTATCTAATATTAAATTTAATGGCGTCTTCTTAAGGGAATATCTATAATAACTTGTTTCAGTTTTAATTACCAAAGATTTTCCATTAGAAACTAAAATTTTATTATTTTTATTATATTTACAATAAATTTTTTTTGGATATTTAATTATACAAATTCCATTTTCTATTTTTCCATTAATATTTTGTTCAAATTTAAATCCTAAATTTTCAACATTTTGTAAATTTTCAATGATTTTTTCTTTTATTTCTGCTTTAGAATTTGAAATTAAAACAAAAAAAATTAAAATTAGAATGTACTTAAACATTAAAGCACATCTCTTTTACCGACATGATTTGCTTTACTTACAATTCCATCAGCTTCCATCATGTCAATAATTCTGGCAGCTCTATTATATCCAATTTGAAGCTTTCTTTGTAGGAACGAAGTAGATGCTTTACCCTCTGATCGAATAATCTCTAATGCTTGTTGATAAAGTTCATCTTTATCACCTCGGCTTTGATTATCACCAATTTCTCTTTCATCAGCAAAGTTTAAAATTTCATCCACATAATCAGGTTCTGCCTGAGATCTAAGTGAGGTGTTTATTTTTTCTATTTCAATATCTGAAACAAATGGAGCATGTATTCTAACTATACGATTAGCAGAGGACATATACAGCATATCTCCTTTACCAAGTAATTGTTCTGCTCCTTGTTCTCCAAGAATTGTTCTACTATCTATTTTAGAAGTTACTTGAAATGAAATTCTTGTTGGAAAATTGGCTTTAATAGTACCAGTAATTACATCAACACTTGGTCTTTGAGTTGCCATTATAATATGAATTCCAGCTGCTCTTGCCATTTGCGAGAGTTTTTGAATATAATTTTCTATTTCTTTCCCAGCGACTAACATCAAGTCAGACATTTCATCAACTACTACTACTATATAGGGCATAGGTAATTTGTGCTTCATATTATAACCATCAATATTTCTAACACCTTCTTTTGTCATTAAACGATATCTACTTTCCATCTCTTTAACTACCCAACCAAGTACAGATGCTGCTTTTTTAGCTTCTGTAATTACTGGACATAATAAATGAGGAATTCCTTCATAAGTAGAAAGTTCTAGCATTTTTGGATCTATTAAAATAAATTTACATTTTTCTGGTGTGTGACGATACAGTAAAGATAAAATAATAGTATTAATACAAACAGATTTCCCCGAACCGGTTGTTCCAGCGATAAGAAGATGAGGCATTGATGCTAAATCACCAACTATTGGTTTACCTGAGATACTTTTTCCTAGAGCGATAGGTAGTTTAATTTCTCTCTTTTTAAAATCAGGATTATTTAAAATTTCACTTAAATAAACATTTTCTCTAGAGTTGTTTGGTAGTTCAATCCCAATTGTATTGTTTCCAGGTATTGTAGCTATTCTTGCTGACTCTGAACTAGTATTCCTTGCTATATCATCAGATAAATTTATAATTTTAGAAACCTTTACTCCAGCAGCGGGTTCAAATTCGTTTAAAGTAACAACAGGTCCATGACTAACTTTTTTGATATTACCACTAACACCAAAATCCATTAATATTTTTTCAAGAAATTCTGGATCATGAGTTTCATTTTTACTTGAATTTTCTCTCTCTTTTTTTGATGGTTCTTTGAGTAAATTTATTCCTGGTAGCTTAAATTTAATCTTATTTTTAATTTTATTTTCAGCTTTTATAAATGGCAGATCTCCTTGAATTAGATTTTTAATTTCATCTTGGGGGATATACTCATTAATTATTTCACTTTTATCCGTATAATTTTGATTTTTATTCTTAGAAAAGAAATTTATAATTTTCTTAATATTATTATAAAAACTAACAGGCTTAAAATTTATACTTACTAGAAATAATGATAAGTTTGTTAGAATTAGAATATAATAAAAAATATTTTCATTAATCTGAATTAACGAATTTAAAAATGTTTGATTTAAATAATTACCAACAAATCCACCATTACCATTAATGTAAAAGGTAAAATCTTTTGAATAAAAAAAAGTTAAAAAAAGTGTTCCAAAAACCGAATAAAGAATTCCAAAAAAAATATTTTCAATTATTAAAAAAAATTCTTTCTTAGCAAATATATTTATGCCGGTAATAATTAGAGTAAATGAAAACAAATATGCCATTAGGCCAATAGACTGAAAAAACAAATCAGATACAAAACTACCTTGAAAACCTAACAAATTTTTAATTTCAGTGTTCTCTGGGAAAACGAAGTTGGGATCTTCAGGCGAGTAACTTGCCAGGGCCACCAAAAGAAGTACTCCTGAAATGAAAATAATGATCCCAAAAATTTCTGCTAGTCTATTAATAGTAAAATTAATCACTAAATCTGCTGTTTTTTTTATATTCATATAAATGAATCGATTTAATAACTTTGTATCATCTAATTTTTATTGTTAAAATTAAAAATAATATGAGAGTTTGTATACTTGGATATGGTCTTTCAAGCTTAACTTTAGCCAAAGCTTTAGTTAATCAAAACATTTATGTCGAAATTATATCTCAAAAAAAAAGTAAAAAAATTGGCCTTTCAAGAACTTTAGGTATTTCAAAAAGTAACGTTAAATTTTTTAATAAAAATATTATTAATATTGAAAAGCTTCTTTGGAAGTTAAAAAAAATTGAAATATATACAGACAATTTAAAGAATGAAAAATTATTAAATTTTGAAAAAAATGATGATCAAATTTTCTCAATTATTAAAAATCATGAATTTTATAAAGTACTAGAAAAAGATTTGATCAAAAATAAATATTTTAGAAAAAGATATTTAAAAAATGTTAATTTATCTTTTTTAAAAGATTATAATATAATTATTAACTGTAATTACTTTTATAATTTTACTAATAAATATTTTAGTAAAAAGATTATAAAAGAATATGATAGTATTGCTTATACGACTATTATAAGTCACGAAAAAATTTTAAATAATACAGCTATACAAATATTCACAAAAAGAGGTCCTCTCGCATTTTTACCAATATCAAATAAAGAAACTTCGATTGTATATTCTGTATATAATTCAGTCAAAAAAGAAAACGATATAAATGAATTAATTAAAAAATATAATTTTAAATATAAAATTAACAAAATTGATAAAATCGAAAATTTTGAATTAAAGTCTCTCAACTTAAGATCCTATTATCACAAAAATATCTTAGCTTTTGGTGATTTACTTCATAAAATTCACCCTCTAGCAGGACAAGGTTTTAACATGACTGTAAGAGATATAAAAGTCCTTTTAAACATTATCAAAAATAAATTAGATTTAGGATTAGAGTTGGATAGTTCTTTAAATAAAGAATTTGAAAAAACTATAAAATATAAAAATTTCATTTTTTCTAATGGAGTTGATTTTATCCATAAATTTTTTAATTATGAAAGGAAAACTAAAAATTCAGTTTTAAGTAAATCAATTCAAATCTTGGGTAAAAATTCTTCTGCAAATAAAGCATTCATTAAAATTGCAGATGAAGGAATATTTTTTTAAATTATTGTAAGGTAGTATTGTTAAATAAATCGTATGTATAAGTACTTAAAATTTCAGCAATTTTATTTTTTCTTATATCAAGATTTTTA
Organism: uncultured Pelagibacteraceae bacterium; assembly: GCA_902514755.1. Classification (GTDB taxonomy): domain Bacteria; phylum Pseudomonadota; class Alphaproteobacteria; order Pelagibacterales; family Pelagibacteraceae; genus Pelagibacter. Next base: position 8,361 of record CABXRY010000013.1, on the reverse strand, counting down.
GCTTCTAGTAAAATTTGCTTTTCCTCTAAAGAAAAAGGAGAAGCCATAGCTAAAGCGTTTATTGTCTCTTCTAAACTTTGTTTTTCAAGACCTTTCCAATTAATTATAAAACCTCTTTTTTCAAATAAAGTTTTTAAATCCTTAAAAATTATTTCTAAATCTGAAAATTTAATTTCTTCTTTTTTAACATCTAAATCATTTTGAAATTTTTCAAAATTTACTCCAAATTCTCGATATTTTTTGTCTGTTTTTAATTCATTAATAATTTCAAACCTTATCAATCCTTTTAGCTCGATTAAATATCGACCATCCTCAGTTTCTCTGAAACTAGTTATTTTTCCCAAGCATCCGATTTTATGTACATCTGGTCTTATGTTATCAGCACTAACTGAGTTCATAGGCTGAGTCATACCAATTAATTTGTTTGATTTCATACTATCGTTGATCATATCAATATACCTTGGTTCAAAAATATTTAGTGGAACACTTGTTTTGGGAAAAATAATAAAATTACTTAACGGAAAAATAGGTATTTTTTTTGGTAGTTTATTTTTTTTCATAATTTCAAAAATATATCATATCTATTATTAATTTGTATTGATTGAATGAAAAAAAACGTCTAACAATAGCATATAATATGCGGGCATAGCTCAGTGGTAGAGCGTCTCGTTGCCAACGAGAAGGTCGAGGGTTCGACCCCCTTTGCCCGCTCCACTAAATAATAGATTATGATAATATGGATATCTTCATACCCCAAAAGTGGAAACACCTACTTGAGATCTTTTTTATCATCTTATTATTATTCAAAAGACGGTAAATTTGATTTTAATCTTTTATTAAACATTAATCAATTTCCAGCATTGAGATACTCCGATGTTAAATCTTATACTTATGTTGAAGCTGCAAAAAATTGGATAACTGATCAAAAGAAATTTTTTAATAAAGAAAAACTTTTTTTTTTAAAAACTCATAATTCTTTAGAGGAATACTTTGGTTATAGATTTACAAAATCTTCAGAAACATTAGGGGCAATATATATTGTAAGGGACCCAAGGAATGTTATTTCTTCGATGTGCAATCATTATTCTATGAATTTTTATGAGATGTATAATAAAATTATAGATGAAAATGCTTCCTTATCTATAAAAAATTCTGATGGTAATCTAAGCAATTTTTCATTTTTGGGAAGTTGGTCTAATCATTATAAATCATGGAAAAATAATTTTGAATTTAAAACTTTATTCATCAAATATGAAGATCTTGAAGAAAATGCACATGATGAATTTTGGAAAATACTTACATTTATAGAGGAGATAACTGGTAAAAATGAACCAATAAATAAAAAGAAATTTCAGAATTCAATAAATTCAACAAATTTCTCTAGTCTTAAACAAAAAGAGAAATTGCATGGATTTAAAGAAACTCCTATATTTAAAAAAGATAATAAAACAAATTTTTTTAATTTAGGTTTTAAAAATAAATGGCAACAAAATTTACCTGAGGAAATTTCAAATAAAATTAAGGATAAATTTTTTAACGAACTAAAAGAGCTAAAATATGAGTAATTTGAAAGATAAGAAGTGTGTTCCATGTGAAGGAGGCGTTGTTCCTTTCGATATATCTGAAATTCATAAATATCAAAAGAAAGTTGATGGTTGGGATATTTCAAAAGATGATAAAGAAAATTTTTTTTTAAATAAAAGATTCAATTTTAATAATTTTATAGAGAGCCAAGAATTTATTAATAAAGTAGGAGAAATCTCAGAGGATGAGGGGCATCATCCCGATATATCATTCGGATGGGGATATGCAGAAATTAAAATAACTACTCATGCAATAGAAGGTTTATCTGAAAACGATTTTATTTTAGCTGCAAAAATTGATCAGTTAACTAATGCCTAAAGTGTCTAGTTTTTGAAAAAACTAATATAGTATTGGTTTCATTTGCAAATTTAATAATTTCTTTATCCCTTATAGATCCAGAGGGTTGAATGACTGCAGTTACACCTGATTGTACTAATTTTTCTATACCATCTACAAAAGGGAAAAAAGCGTCAGATGCAGCAACTACTTCATCCTTTATTTTTACAAACTTATTCATTTTATCAATTGCAATTTGACAACTATCTAATCTACTTGGCTGACCAGACCCAATCCCAGCTGTTGTTTCATTAGTTACTAAAACAATTGCATTTGATTTGACAAATCTGCAAATATTAAAAGCAAAAATAAGATTTTTCATTTGATTTTGATTCGGCTTTCTTTTGGATACAACTTTAAAATCTTTAATATTAAATGTATTTGCGTCTTCAAATTGAACTAACATTTCATCATTATTAGATGTAAATTTTAACTTATCTTTTAAAGTATAGTTTGATGCATCTATTAGCCTTATATTTTTTTTCCCTTTAAGAATTTTAATTGCATCAGCATCAAAATTATTTGCAATTACGACTTCAAGAAAAAGCTTACTTAATTCTTTTGCGATAGTTTTATTGACTTTGTAATTACAAGATACTATTCCGCCGAAAGCACTTACAGGATCGCATTCTAAGGCTGAAATATAGCTTTCAAGATGATTTTTTTTGATAGATACCCCGCATGGATTTGCATGTTTAACAATTACTGTACCTTTGTTTTTAGGTAATGATTTAGAGATTGTTAATGCTGCAAAGACATCATTATAATTATTGTAGCTTAATTGTTTTCCATGGATTTGTTTAATATTTAGGGTGGAGTCTTTCGAATAGACAGCACTTTTTTGGTGAGGATTTTCACCATACCTAGGTATTTCAATTAAGTTTGCGTGAAAAATTTTTTTTTCAGGAAAAGTTACATTGGATATTTTATTAAAATAATTTGAAATAATAGAGTCATAGTAAGCAGTTTCTGTAAACGCAATTCTTGATAATTTTTGTCTAAATTCTAGTGTTGTAGATCCATTATTTTTTTTTAATTCTTCAATTAATTCTTCGTATTGATTTGAAGATGTAACAACTGCTACATCCATATAATTTTTAGCAGCAGATCTGACCATTGTTGGCCCACCAACATCTATATTTTCAATTATTTTGTTATGATTTTTCGTACTTTTTAAAGTGTTTTCAAATGGATAAAAATTTACAATAACCAAATCTATATTTTCAAAATTATTATTACTTAAATCTTTTAAGTGATTTTTGTTATTTCTTTTATTTAAAATTCCAGCATGAATTTTAGGATGAAGTGTTTTAACTCTCCCATCTAAAATTTCTGGTGAATCTGTAAATTCAGAAACTTCTAAACATTTATATTTTAATCTTTTTATTTCTTTATAGGTACCACCAGAACTAATTATTTTTATCTTATTTTTTTTTAAAATATTGAGTAGTGGTTTTAAATTTTTTTTATCCGAAACTGATATTAAAGCTGTTTTAATTTTTTTCATTACAACCGTGTAATCTCCCACTTGATAACCTGCTCTTTTTCATGAGTTATTCCTGATATAAAAATATTATGGTTTTCTTTATATGAATTTTTATTACCGAAATATAATCCATTATCAATATTTATATTAAATTTATCACAGCTAAATTTCCAACCCTCATTTTCTAATTCAATTAGTATTGACTTATTATCTTGTGTTTTCATCACTTTTGAGTCAGGATCTAAATGAAACCTAATATCAAATTTTACATTTTTATCTTTATTTTTTCTTACTATTTTATCGGTACCGATAAATTTTGTTTGTTCGGGATAAAATTCTATTTCTCTATTATGAATAGTACCAAATTTTTTAAGATAACCATCATGTGAAGCTGAAATTTTCCAATAATTATCTTCAAACACAATATTTTTATTGATAATTTTTAAACCTTGATCAACTAAATAGCCTAGTGATTTTAATTTTTTAAAACTACAGGAAGAATAATCCTCGATTACTAAAGTACTCTGTAATGCAGTGCTTTTTGAGAGTTTATTAAGTTTATTTTGTTTATTGGAAAAGTAGCCTGAATTACTAATTAATTTTTTACCACTTGATATTATCTCTAATGATAAAGCGCCAGATTGATAATAATTTGATTGAGGTCCAATTGGACTTGGTCCTATATCCATTGCCAATATAATTTTTTTATTTTTAAGAATTGCATATCCAGCAGTCTCTTTATTCTCGTTTTTAAATGAATAATTAAATCTTTTTAAATATTGATCAAATTCATCGTTGTTGGATATATAATTTCCATTAAATAAAATATCATGTTTGATATTTTGCCATATAGAGGCATAGTTTATTCCAAGATAATAAATTGTTTCATCTATGAATTCTGGAATTGTATTTTGTGATTCCTTAAACCATTCTCTAATTAAAATAAAATACTTTAAATAATAAATCAGCTGCTTAATGTTTCTTGATTTTGGAAATCCATTATTATCAATTGAAGTTTTTATAATTTTTCTTAAAAACGATATACCGTCATCCAGGTAAATTTTATTATTTTGGTAAGCTAATCCTGTTAAAATAATTGCTGAGCATCCAATCATTTTATTTTCAAATACCTTTGAATTTTTTATTTCATTTAAAAGGTGGTTTGTTTGTTTTTGAATACTAGAGTCAAATTTTATTTTAAATTCTTTATCATCATCGTCATATGTTAACTCATGATTTGATAACCAGGATATCACTCTTTTTGAAGTAAGATCAAAGTCCCAACTTTTATTATTATATTTATTGTTATTATTTATCCAATTAACAATTAAGGATTGTACATCTTTTTTTGAAGATTTTAAATCTAAGCTAAAAAACCAAAAAAAATTGTTTAATTTATCATAATCTTTTGAATTAATATTGTTGGTCCAAATAGATTCTAGTGAAAAGTCTTCAATTTTATATTTTTTTTTTTGATATTTAACTATTGATGATAATAGATGCGGACTTGGCTTATAATTGAAAGTATTATTGTAAGTTTTTGAAATTTTTTTGTCATATAAATTAGAATTTTGATAAATTCTATTTATATAATTTTTAAGATTAAAATAGATTTGAACAAAGCTATCTAAGAATTTTTTGACAATCATTAACTTATTTTAATTTTAATAAATTAATATTCTTTTTTATATCTCCATTATTACTTTTAAATATTGTTGTTCCTGAAACAAGAATATTTGCACCCGCTTCAATTGCATCTTTACAATTGTCAAAATTAATTCCACCATCAATTTCAATATCAAAATCAAGATTATTGTCATTTTGAATTGTTTTAAGTTCTTTAATTTTTTCTAAAACTTCAGGCATAAATTTTTGACCACCAAATCCAGGATTCACACTCATTATTAAAATTAAATCAATTTTATCAAGAAAGCCTCTAATTAAATCAATTTTAGACTCAGGATTTAAGGAAACACCAACTTTTTTATTTAACTCTCTAATTTTTAAAATTGAAGCTTCTAGATTATCAGTTGCTTCTGGATGAATGGTTATAATATCAGCTCCAGCATCAGCATAAGACTCAATATATTTATGGACTGGAGAAATCATTAAATGGACATCAAACTTGAGATCACATTGTTTTCTTAGAGCTTTAATAACCGGTGGTCCAATTGTAAGATTTGGAACAAAGTGACCATCCATAACATCAACATGGATCATGTCAGCACCACCTTCTTCAAGTCTTTTAATTTCAACACCTAATTGACTAAAATCAGCAGATAGTATTGAAGGTGAAATTTGTATTTTTTTCATTGATTAATAAATTTATTATTATCAATTTTTAAAATCTAATTGAATTAAATAATTGATAAATTTGTCTAGAAATTTCACTTTCAAGAGGAAATGACAACATACCCATCACAGAATACCCTAAAACCCAAGGCATAAAGTAAAATCTTATCATGTAGAAGAACCAGGCAACGTATAGAGGCACCAATGGTTTAATGATAAATGATGGAGTAATTGGATTAAATAATTTTATTAAAGGATTTGTGTATCTAACAAATATTTTCATAAAAAAAAACTCAGAGTCTTCTTTTTGAAAAATATTCATTGCAACTCTACCTATTAGAGTCCACATAATTATTCCAAGAAAATAATCTATAAAATAAATAATAGGATGAAAATTTGCTGACATTAAGAAATTTATATTGGAATAAATGTCAAATTAAAAGGGGCGAAATTAATCGCCCCTAGAATCAAGATTTATTAGTGTTGTTTACCAAGTATTGATTTACCACTTGGTATACGAACTTCATCAACCATTTTCTGAGTTGCAGCATCTGGTGCAGATGTAATTAAACTTACAACCACCATAGATACTAAACTAACACCAGCTCCGAAGATACCGAATGTTAACTGAGTAAGACCTAAGAATCCACTTCCACCACTTCGCACCCAAACTAGGTACCAAATAGAAGATGCAAGACCTAAAGCCATACCAGCAATAGCACCCTGTCTGTTAGCTCTTTTCCACCATACACCTAGTACAAGTGGGAAGAACAATCCAGACATCGCAAAGTCAAAAGCCCAAATAACTGAACCTAAGATACCTTGGATCTCCATTGCTGCAATAGTTGCTCCAGCAAAACCAATTACGACAAGTAATGCTCTTGCAACAAGTAGTCTCTTTGCAGTCTCTGCTTTTGGATCTATCATTTTGTAGTAAACGTCATGAGAGATCGCATTAGCAATTGCTAAGATCAAGCCATCAGCAGTTGACATGGCAGCAGCCATACCTCCAGCAGCAACCAGACCTGAAATTACATACGGTAATCCAGCTATTTCTGGTGTCGCCAACACTACAGCTTTACCACCCATGAAAAACTCATTTAATTCAAGAGTTCCATTGCCGTTAAAGTCACTGATGAACATCAAGTTTGCTTGATTCCAGTTTTGGAACCAATCAATTGATTGAACTTCAGCAAATGATTTACCAATAATACCCGTAGATAAAGTTGGGTCAATCAACGATAGCTTAGATAATGTTGCTAACATTGGTGCAGAAGAATACAGAAGGAAGATAAAGAATAATGACCAACCTACTGATTTTCTAGCTGCTTTTACACTTGGAGTAGTAAAGTATCTCATCATCACGTGAGGCAATGAAGCTGTTCCCATCATCATCGCTAATGCCAATGAAATAAATGCCCAAGGTGTAGCGTTTACTGCAGAGTGCGCTTTAGTTATTCCAGCTAACCCTTTAGGTACTGTTGCAAGATCAGCAGCAGAGTTTTTAACAAACCCAAACTGTTGTTCTAACTCGCCAATTCTAGCCACTTCATCAGCTAACATAAAGTGAGGGAAGAAACCTGCACCCATTTTGTTACTGATCCAGAATACTGGAAGTAAGTAAGCTATGATTAGTACGATATATTGTGCAACCTGTGTCCAAGTTACCGCTCTCATACCACCCAACATTGAACAAAGTAAAATACTTACTAGTCCAACATATACAGCGTATTTAAAGTCGATATCAAGAGCAACAGAAGCAATAGTACCTGTAGCGTTAATTTGTGCAGTCACATAAGTGAATGAAGCAACAGTTAAAACTACTACAGCAAGTAATCTTGCTAAATTACCACCGTATCTTGTACCAATAAAATCTGGAACTGTATAACAGCCAAATTTTCTTAAGTATGGTGCTAATAATGTTGCAACTAATATGTAACCACCAGTCCAACCAACAAGTAGAGCCATATAACCATAACCTTTAAAGTAAATTCCACCTGCCATTGCAACGAATGATGCACCAGACATCCAGTCTGCTGCTGTTGCCATACCATTAAATACTGTTGGAACTTGCCTTCCAGCTACGTAATAAGCATCTGCTTGTGCTGTTCTTGATAGATAACCGATTAATGCATAAATGAATATTGTGAAAGCTACAAAAGCAATACCTATTGCTTTAGCAGTCATACCCATCTGCTCACCAATTGCCATTAAGATTATGAAACCTATAAATCCACCAGTATAGATCCCGTAAACTTTTGGCAAATTGTCTATAAATTTACCTTTAATCATTAATCATCTCCTCTTTCAGTAAAGCCGAATTCTTCATCGATCTTTTCCTGTCTATTTGCAAACCAGAAAATTAGGATTACAAATATTCCAAGAGAACCCTGACATGTAAACCAGTATGTCCACGGGTAACCGAAGGGTCCAGTGACCTCGTTCATTTCAGCTCCGAAAAGGAAGATGCCCATTGAGAAAATAGCCCAGATAATCAATGTTATAAATAACAATGACCTGGATTTTTCCCAGTGTTTTTGTGCGTTTGACATTTAAACCTCTCTTTTTAGTTATAACTGTTAAAACCATAACCATTATAAAGCTTTTGGGAAGTGTAAAAATTGTTCATAATAGTCAGTTATTTAACCATTTTTTAGAGTATA
>CABXRY010000012.1 GCA_902514755.1 uncultured Pelagibacteraceae bacterium | reverse complement strand
AACACTCACTAGGACAATTGATGACATTGTGTGCTTAATAAGTATTAAATAGTATTTTAAAATGAGTAAAATGGGTATTAGCATCGACGGAGTAACTGAACCAATATATTTTCTAATAACTGCTATTGGTTTTGTAATAGTAAGCTTTATCAATTATAGAAAAAATGGAAAAACTTTAGAAACTAAGTATCTTTCTGGTTTAGCTGTTTTCTTTATAGTTTGTTTTATTATTTTAAATTTTTATTAATCTCAACCAATACTAACCTATGCAGGACTAACTAATTATGCTTAATGAAAAAAGATTTTATTAAATCTCACTTGAAAAAAAAAGCACAATCAAAGCTTGCTTTATCAATTAGCACATTTATTGTGCTTTTAACATCAACTGGCTACATTTTTAATTCTAAGGGAGTAATTTTTCTATTTTATATTTCTTGTTTTGTATTTCTCTACAATTTTGTAATCCACTTCTTATTAGAAAAATTTGATATTTAATCATGATTAAAACCCTCATTAAATTAAAAATGCTAAAATTTGTACTAATTGGTGGTGTATCAGCAGTTTATTTTTTTAAGAGATATTGTAATCAAAAAAATGAAGTAAAACGAAAAAAAGATAAAAAACCTTTACTTCTTGAATGAAAACAGCAATCGCACCATTTGTAGAAATAAATAAAATTATAAATATTGAAATTAATTTTTTTATAATCTTAAAATTTTATTCTTTTACACTACCAGCAGTCAAACCACTGACCAAGTATTTTTCAAAATAAATAAATATAAATAAAACTGGTAAAGTAACAATTACAGATCCAGCCATTAGATATTGGCGAGGAGTTTCTGCATCACCACTAAGATATTGAATGGCTCTTGATAAGGTAAATGATTTAGGGCTATCTAAAAACATCAATGAAAAAAGGAATTCGTTCCAAGCTATCATAAAGACATAGAGAGCAACAGATGCAATAGCTGGCAAACTTAAAGGAATTATAATCTTTAAAATTATTCCAAACCAATTTTGACCATCCATTATTCCTGCTTCCTCAATTTCTTTTGGAATACTTTTGAAATATCCTTGCAGCATATAAATAGCAACAGGCAAAGTTGTAGCTGTATAAACTATCAATAGACCAAAAATTGAATTTCTTAATCCAAGTTGACTAAAAACCGTATATAAAGGAATCACTAAGACTATTGCTGGAAACATATAAATGATTAGAATTGAGGTTGATAAAAAATTTTTACCAAAGAAATTTAATCTTGCTACTGAATAAGCCGCAGGAATTGCAAATAATAACGTAACAATAACAGTTCCGATTGAAACAGCAGAGCTAATTAAAATATACCTTCCAAAATTATAATTTTCGAAAATTACAAAATAAGATTTAAATAATTCGGTTAAATTTTTAGAAAAATCTAAACTAAAGTCTAAAGGATTGACTAATAAAGCTATTTGAGTTTTAAAACTTGTCACCAGCATAATGTAAAAAGGAAATAAAATTACAAAAGCAAAAAAAACAATGCCTAATAAGGTAACAAAATCAAAAATAATTTTTTCAGATATGAAATCTTCTTTTAAAGATTGCATATTATATTTCTTTAGTTTGTTTGTAAAAAATAAGCTTATAAAAAAAACTCCAACAATATACCAATATGGTGACTCTTCATTTAAGTAAAAATATAAAATTGAAAATGAAAAAGATATTAAGAAAATTTTTATTAAATGATTAATCTTGTTACTAATTAAAACAGATGATAAAGATAAAAGAATTCCGATTAAAAAAACTTGTGTAATATTTAAATTAGTAAAGTTTAGTCCTTGAAGCGTAGACATAATTTTCCAAATTGATAAAATACAAGTCAGAAAAACAGATGATATAACTAAAAATATTGCTAGAGATTTAAACTTCATTAGCCTTCTTTCCAATTAATCTAAAATAAATAATCATGAAACTAAGAAGTAACATTACAATGACAATTGAAACAGCTGAGCCCATTCCAATATCTGAAACAGCAAATCCTTGCTGATAAACATTGATAGGCAGCGTTCTTGTTCCTGATGCACCCCCTGTTAATAAAAAAATATCCTCAAATTTATTAAAGTTCCAAATAAATCTAATCATAAATAAAATAGAAATTATTGCTGTAATTTGAGGTAGCGTAATATGTATAAATTTTTGAATTGGGCTTGCTCCGTCCACATCTGCTGCTTCATACAAAATTTTTGGGATAGCCTGAAGTCTTGCTAAGATAAATAAAAATGCCAATGGGAAATAGCGCCAAATTTCAAAAAATATGACTGTAGTTAAAGCTAACCTTAATTTGAATTCAAACCCCAAAATACTCATCGTTATGTATTTTTGACCTAATAAATTTATTGGCGACTCTAAAATGTTAAAATTAACCAATAATGCATTTAAAGTTCCACTATTTGGATCTAATAACAATGTCCATGTATATGCTAAAGCAACTACGGGTCCAACATAGGGAAAAAGTAAAATACCTCGCATATAAGTTCGGCCTTGAATGTTCTGATTGACTAATTGAGCTGCTAAAATCCCAAAAATTATTGCCCCGATGGTACCGAAAAAAGTAAAGTAAAATGTAGTTAAAAGTAATTCAACAAAATTATTTTCATAAAAGACTTTTTTAAAATTTTTTAGGGTAAAATTTATTGTTAATAATGGATTATTTGCTTCTCCGCTTAAAATTGGTTTTTGTGATTTTATTTTTTTTTTATCAATTTTTTTACCATCAATATTCTTTACTATTATTTCAAAATTCTCTCTGTATTTTGCTTCCCAATTTCCAAAGTCACAAATGACTTTTTTGGATTTAAAATTACATCTTGGATCTAGATTAGTAGGAGAAATTTTTTTAGGAAACTTGTCTTGAAATTGAACATTTCTTATTTCCTGAATTAATGAACTATTTCTTAATTTATAAATAACTTTCAATTCTGCTCCACTATCAGAAATTGATTTAACAATTTTTTTTGCTCTAGGTTCTGGAATTCTGATATCTTTTAGCTGAATATCTTTAAAGCTGATCCAAACATTTGCAAAAATAGGAAATAATACAATTGCAAAAACCAATAAGACTGCTGGTAAAACTAATGTGTATGCAGTTCTTTTTTCTAGTTTAGATAAAGAGTCGCTCATAATAAAAAGCGGATAATAAAATATTATCCGCTCTTTATAAATTATTTAAAACTTAGCTAATTCAGCGTTAATTTTTTTGACTGCTTCATCAACTGAAATTTGATCATCAATATATTCTCTAGTAATTCTATTTAAGAATTGAGAATTAATGATTTTTGATGCTCTAGATAGTTCTCCTTCTTTAACACCCCATCTACTAGCTGTATCTAATCCTGCAACGATATTATTAATTACATCAGCAGAATAAAGGTCAGTTAATGGAGCTTTTCTATCAACACCAACTGGAAGTTTACTCCACGCTTTAGTAAATGCGTTTGCATCACTAGAATTTCCTCTTCTTACAGGAAATTTACCTTCAGGAGCAATTCCTAAGGTCGCTGTATACCCTTCGTTCATTGAATACATGATGAATTTTTTAGCTTCATCTGTGTCTGCATCCGCAGTTATACCAAAATATCTAATATCAGCCCAAGCTGCTCCTTTTTTATTATTAGGTCCACTAAAATTTGTAATGAAACCAGTTTTTTGTGCTAATTCGTTAGATGTTGGGTCAACATTAAATGTTGGTGGAGCAGAGTCTCTTAGACCAGCCAACTCATCCATTATAAATGGAGACCAAATTATCATTGGTGTTCTACCAGCAAAATATAATGCTCTAGATTGTTTCCAATATAATTCACCTTGAGGACTTGCTTTTGCTAGAACTTTATAAAACTCTAAAGAATTTTTTAAAGCTTTTCCTTGTTTTTTTGTTCCACCTCTTTTAACAATATTTACTCCATTTGCTAAGAGTACATGCTCTAAAACCTGACTCATAAAGTTTTCATCAGTTTTAGTTGCAGCAACAAAACCATACATGTTATCATTAGATAAAGTCTCAATAGCTTTTACTATTTTTGCATAATTTGTTGGTGGCTCAAGACCTGCTTTTTGAAATAAATCTTTTCTATAAACAACCATCTGAGTCCATCCATCTACTGGAACAGCTGCAATTTTTGATCCTGATTTGGCCATGTTGAGTGCTCCAGGTGCGAAAGTTTTTTTACCCAGATCCTTTACAACGTCATTATTTGCATCAACATCCAATATACCTGCTTCAGCCCAAGGTAAAACATATTGTAGTGTATGATAAATAACATCTGGAAGATCACCAGCAGCGGCAGCTGCTGTAGCTCTTGTTCCAAGATCTTTTTCTTCAATTGGTATTACCTCAACTCCGATACCTGTTTTTGCCTCAAAAGCTTTCGCCATTTCCTCTTGTTTTGCCATTCTTGCTGGTTGGACCTCTGTAGTCCAAAATTTGATATCTGCAAAACTAGTATTTGTAATTAGAAGTAATAATACAAATATATTAGTAATTATTTTTTTAATCATAAAACCCCCTTTTTTTTTATTGCCATAAATTTAACAGTGTAATAAATTTTTGACAACGATTAATGCTATAGTATTACATAATAACTATTTAAATCCTTTTGAATTTTAAAAATGTCAAAAATTGTTATAAAAAATCTCAAAAAATCTTTTGGTAATAATAAAATTATTAATAATTTTAATATAGATATAAATGATGGAGAATTTATTGTTTTAGTGGGTCCTTCAGGTTGTGGAAAATCTACTTTATTGAGAATGATATCGGGACTAGAAAGTGTAGATCAAGGAGAAATTTTTTTAGATCAAAAGTTAATAAATAATCTAATTCCCTCTAAACGTGAAATTGCAATGGTGTTTCAATCCTATGCTTTGTATCCACACATGAATGTTTTTGAAAATCTGTCCTTTGGGTTAAAAATGGAAAAAATTCCAAAAAGTGAAATAAATCAAAAAGTAAATAATGCTGCTACAATACTTCAAATAAAAGATTTACTTGAAAGAAAACCTAAACAGCTATCAGGTGGACAAAGGCAAAGAGTTGCTATTGGTAGAGCAATCACAAGAAATCCTAAAGTTTTTTTATTTGATGAACCATTATCAAACCTTGATGCCGCTTTAAGATCTGAAATGAGAGTTGAAATATCTAAATTACATAAAAAACTACAATCAAATATAATTTATGTTACTCACGATCAAATTGAGGCAATGACATTAGCTGATAAAATCGTAGTTCTTAATAAAGGAAACATCGAACAATATGGAACACCAAACGAAATTTATTCAGACCCTAATAATATTTTTGTTGCAGAATTTATAGGATCACCAAAGATGAACATTATAAAGATTAATAAAAAACAAATTATCAATTCTAACACACTACAATTATTTAATAATAAAATAACATTTGAAAATTTTGAATTTAATGATGAGATTTTTATAGGTATTAGACCTGAAGATATAAGTATAAAAAATAATCATGAAATTCAAGTAGACGTTAAAATCGATCTTATTGAAAATTTAGGTTTTGAAAAAATTATTTATACAAAATTATTAGAAAACCAAATTATAATTAAATCATCAGAAAATATAAATGAACAATCACTCACCATATCTTTTTCAAAAGATAAGGTTTTATTTTTTGATAAAAATAACAATAGAATAAGATAGATATCTTTGAGTAATAAATTTTCATTAATTATATTTACTGATTTAGATGGCTCATTGCTACATAGAGATAATTTCAAATTTGACGAAATAAAAGATTATGTAAAAAATATTATTGATAAAGGGATTACAATTATTCCCAATACTAGCAAAACTGAAAAAGAAACTATGAATTTTTTAAATGAGCTGGGCTCAGAGCTTCCTTTTATATCTGAGAATGGATCTGTAATTAGTGGATTAAACTTACTTAAAAAAGATTTACCACAAAAATTAATACTTGGTAGAGATCAGAGTGAATTGTTAAAAATTTTTAATAAAGAAGTCCCAAAAAATTTAATTATAAAATGTAAATGGCTTTATTTAATGAATGAAGATGTTCAGTCTAATATTTTAGGTTTATCAAAAGAAAATCTTAAATTTGCATTGGATAGAAAATTTACAATTCCTTTTGTTTTTAAAGGTACGAAAAATGAAAAAATTGAATTAAACAAAATCTTAAAAGTTAAGGGTTTAACATTACAAGAAGGAGGTCGGGTAATTAATCTTTGTGATAATGTAAGTAAAGCTAAAGCAATGCAAATTTTTTTAAGATTTTTAAAAAAAAATAAAAAAGAACTTAAATCAATTGCTGTTGGGGACAACTATAATGATTTGGACATGTTAAAATATGCTGATATTGCATGTTTAGTGTTTAATGATCAATTTAAACAAGATCAAATACACCTAGATAATTTAATAGTTTCTAACAAGCCATCACCTGAAGGATGGTCAGATGTGATCAAAATGGCCCTAGCTAAACTCAACTACAAGTATTAAAAACTGGTTATGGGTGATTTTTCACAAAACGGTGTAATTTCAACATTACATGACTTTGGCACAAAGTCTACGTCAGTCATTGAAAACGAATTATCAAAATTTTCAAAAGAAAGAAAGATGGAATTAATTTTACCATGTCTTTACTCTGAACTAGAAGGTACAGCATTACCAAAGATAGTTGAAGAAATAAGTAAGACCAATTATTTAGACCATATAATCGTAGGTCTTGATAGAGCAAATGAAAATCAAGCAAAAAAAGCCTGGAAGTTTTTTAAAAAATTAAAATCTCCTTTTTCAATTCTATGGAATGATGGTCCAAGGTTAAAAAGTCTAGATAAAGAGTTGAAGAAAAAAAATCTTGCTCCTGGCGAACTCGGGAAGGGAAGAAATGTTTGGTATTGTCTTGGAATGTCTATAGCTAGAAATACTGCTCGTTCTGTTGCTCTTCACGATTGTGATATAAAAACTTACGATAGAAGAATGCTGGCTAAACTTTTTTATCCAGTTGTAAATCCTCTTTTTAATTTTGAATTTTGTAAAGGGTATTATCCAAGAGTAGCGAATGAAAAAATGAATGGACGCGTTGCACGACTTCTTGTTTTTCCTTTATTAACAGCCCTTGAAAAGACTATAGGAAAAAGTGATTACTTGGAATTTATGAAATCATTTAAATACCCATTAGCAGGTGAGTTTTCATTTAGGCGTAACGTTTTACCTGAACTAAGAATTTCTTCAGATTGGGGTATTGAAGTAGGAATTTTATCTGAAATGCAACGAAGTTTTTCTCCTCAAAATATATGTCAAGTTGATCTAGCTGATACTTATGATCATAAGCACCAAGTTTTATCTCATGATGATGAGACTAAAGGTTTGTCAAGAATGTCTATAGATATAATAAAAACATTTATTAAAAAATTAGCAACTCAAGGAAATTCATTTAGTAGAGAAAAATTTAGATCTTTAAAAGCAACCTATTACAGATCTGCTTTAGATCTTATCGATATATATAGAAGTGATGCTGATATGAATGGTCTCAAATTTGACTCTCATACAGAGGAGAAGGCGGTCGAATTGTTTGCAATGAATATAATGAAAGCTGGGGAAGCTTTTATTCTAAATCCGATGGATACTCCTTTTATACCAACTTGGAGTAGAGTAAAAAGCGCAATTCCAGACTTTCTGAATAGATTAGAAAAAACAGTCAATGATGATAACAAAAAATATAGTTAATGTTATCTCTAATAGATCAAAAAAAAATTAAATTTAAGCTTAAAAGTATATACAAGAACCAAGTATCCGAAATTGAAATTAGTAATTGTTATGAAGCAATAATAAAAATAATTAATCAATTTAATAAAAAAAAAAATAAAAAAAAAAAATTAATTTCAGAAAAAACTTCAATATTAATTTGTTATGGAGATAGTGTTTTTTCCAGCTCACAAAAACATTTATTAAAAAATTTTCAAAGTTTTTTTCAAAAAAAATTAAATAAATTTTTTGATACAGTACACTTTTTACCTTTTTACCCTTCAAGTAGTGACAGTGGTTTTGCGGTAAAAGATCATTACAAGATTGATAGTAGACTTGGTAATTGGTCAGACATAACAAAATTTTCAAAAAAAAATGATGTGATGGCAGATATAGTAATCAATCATTCATCTGCGAGAGGTCTTTGGTTCAAAAATTTTCTCAAAAGTAAAAAGCCTGGAAAAGATTATTTTATAAAGGTTGATTCTAATTTTGATATATCAAAAGTAATTAGACCAAGAGATCATCAATTGCTTAAAAAAATTGATATCTTTAAACAACCAGAGTATTTGTGGAGAACTTTTAGTCCAGATCAATTGGATATGAATTTTAAAAATCCAGCAGTTTTATTAAGATTCATAAAGATTATGATTAATCTTATAAATCATGGGGTAACAATCTTTAGATTAGATGCAATTGCATATCTTTGGAAAGAGAGCGGTACTAAATGTATAAATTTAAAAGAAACACATGAAATAATAAAGCTTTTTAGATTGATTTGTAATCTACTAAATATTGAAAGCATTATTGTTACAGAAACTAATTTACCAGAAAAAGAAAATATAAGTTATTTTGGCAATGCAGATGAAGCTAATTGGATTTATAACTTTTCTTTACCTCCCTTGTTAATTTATAGTTTTTTATTTGAAAATAGCTCACACCTCAACAGTTGGAATAAAAAATTACCACAAACAAAAAAAGGAAATAGTTATCTAAATTTTATTGCTTCACATGATGGCATTGGGATGAGACCAGTTGAAGGTATTATCAATAAAAACAATAAAGATAAATTTCTTAAAAGATTAAAAAAAAATGGCTCAAAATTCTCATATAGAAAAGTTCAGAATAAATCGAAAAAAGTTTATGAGGCAAATATTACAATTTTTGATGCTTTAAAAAAATCAGACTATGACCCAAAAGGTAAGTTTTTTCTAGAAAGATTTATTTCTGCTCACTCAATTATGATTTCTTTCGAAGGAGTACCAGCAATATATTTTAATTCATTATTTGGAACATCTAATGATGAGGCTAAGTATATAATCACTGGAAATAATAGAGATTTAAATAGATACAGGTGGAACCATAAAAATATCACTGAAAAACTTAAAAACTCAAAATCAAAACAGAGTATTTTTTATAAAAATATTACTAACTTATTGGAAATAAGAAGAAAACAAAAGGCCTTTCATCCTAATGGGATAAGATCTAGTGTCAATATGGGTAAAAAAATATTTTGTTTTAAAAGACAAAGCGTTGATAAGAAACAATCTATCCTATGTATAACTAATTTATCTTCTAAAATTCAAATTACAAAAATAAATCAAAAATTTTTAACATGGAAAAATTTACTTTCTTCTAACAATAATCATATTTCAAATAAAATGATCAAACTTAAACCATTCGAGACTGTTTGGTTATCTAGTAGATAATTCTTAATCTAACAAAATTGATTATAAAATATTAATGTATTGTAATTCTATGCATTACTCTATTACCTTTAAATGGTGTTGCTTGATGAAGCATAGATCTATTGTCCCAAATAGCTAGTTGGTTTTTTTCCCATTCTAATGAATATTGAAATTTTTTCTTAACTTGATGATTTAGTAATAATTTCTTTACTTTTGATTGATTTTTTATTTTTGGTTTAAAATCTATTAAATGACCTGGGCTACAATAAATTGCATAATTTTTATTTATTCTTTTTAAAAATTTATGAGTAGAAATTAATTCTTTAATTTTTCTACCTTTTTCCTTTACTCTTTCTTGGGTAGTAATTGATATTGGACCTTCAGATGAATAAATACCTTTGGATAATTTTAATTTCTTCTTAATTTTAGTTGGCAATTGTTTGTAAGCTAAATATTGAGAGCAAAACTCTGTATTAGCTAAACCTTTTTTAGGAACAAGTTTTGATAACAACATCGTAAATCTTGGAGGTTTTTTTGTATAAATAGAGTCTGTGTGAAACTGTTCACCAAAACTAGGTCCTTTATCGGTGGCTTTTCGTTGTACAACTGTAATTTGAGGATATTTTTTATTTAGACCTTTTAATCTTGGATATTTTGCTAATTTCCCAAAATTTTTAGCAAACTTAATGTAAGAACTTGATGTTAAAATTTGTTTTCTAAAAAAAATTACACCATATTTATAAAGAGCTTGTTTTATCTTTTTTAAATCTTGATTTGAGATTTTCTTTAAATCACATTCTATCTCAGCTCCAATGTCTTTTTTATTTGGAATAATTTTAATCATTGTTATTTACAAATTATCTAATACTGCTTGAGCACACTGAATAGTGTTACTTTCTCCATTTAAATCTTTTGTTCTATTCTTTTTATCAAATAAAGTTTTTTCAATTGATATCATAATGGAATTTGCAGCTTCTTTTTCACCTAAATAATCTAACATCAATGCTCCAGACCAAATTTGTCCAATTGGATTAGCAATACCTTTTCCTGCAATATCAGGAGCAGAGCCATGCACTGGTTCAAACAATGATGGAAATTTTTTTTCAGGATTTATATTTCCAGATGGCGCAATACCAATGGTTCCAGTGCAGGCTGGACCTAAGTCTGACAAAATATCTCCAAATAAATTAGAAGCCACAACAACATCAAACCATTCAGGATTTAAAACAAATCGAGCGACCAGAATATCAATATGAAATTGATCAGTTTTTATATCTGAATAATCTTTTTTATTTTCATTAAATCTCTCATCCCAGTATGGCATTGTAATTGAAATCCCATTTGATTTTGTGGCACTAGTAAGTTTTTTTCTTTTTCTAGATTTAGCTAGTTCAAAAGCAAATTTTTGTACTCTATCAATTCCATGCTTAGACATAATTGTTTCCTGAAGAGCCATTTCCCTTTCGGTTCCCTCAAACATTCTTCCACCAACTGACGAGTATTCTCCCTCTGTATTTTCTCTAATAATAACCATATCAATATCACCAGGTTTTTTATCTGCTAGTGGTGATTTAACACCAGGAAACAATTTTACCGGTCTTAAATTAATGTATTGATCAAATTCTCTTCTAAACTTTAATAATGAGCCCCATAAAGTTATATGATCAGGATATCTATCAGGCATTCCAACAGCGCCAAAAAAAATAGCATCATGTTTTTCAATTTTTTTTTTCCAGTTATCGGGCATCATTTTTCCATATTTTTCATAGTAATCACATGATGCAAAATCAAACTCATCAATTACTAATTTAAATTGATGTTGTTCTGATATTTTTTTTAAAACTTTATGAGCTTCTGGAACAACCTCTGTCCCTATTCCGTCTCCAGCTATAGATGCAATGTTATATGTTTTCATAAATTTGTTTATAACTTAACTTTATAAAATATGAACTATTTAAAGATAATTGAGACAAAATTTATTGAAGAGATTACTTGCTTTATTGTTTAAATTGAAATTCTAAATTTCCTCTAGAATTTACCCTTTTTTTTACATGCTTATAATAACTAACATCATTTAAAAGTTTAATAAGATCTATTCCTTTATCCTCATATCTTCTTTTAATTGTATTTCTTGAAACCATTACAAAATTTAAATTTTCAACAAAACTTTCTGACCATTGTTTTTCTATCTTATCTTTAATCATCTTTTTTAAGAACAGTCTGAAGTCTGAACAACTGATCATTTTTATTTTATCATTTACTAAAGTCATTATTTCAATGTATTATACTGATATTCTCTTGCTTTAACAATATCTTCAGGAAGGTTTAAATCAACATCATCTAATTTTATAATATCATCTTTATTAATATCTCTTATTAAAATTGCATTATCTGTAAGACCTAGTGGTAAAATTTTTTCTCTTTTTGATTTTTCAGATGTCACTAGTCGACCTCTTGCACAAAAACCTCCTTCACCATCAAGCTTATCACCTTTTTTTAAATCCTTTTTTGCATAACTTGCAACATCAGCATTATAATTTTTTGTATATCCTGTTGCCCTATTATCTAGAGCAATTGAATAAATAGATTGGGCAAGTTCTAAACCTATATAATGATAAGGTCTCCAAATAGCTGAATAATTTCCAGATTTATCTGTGACCATTCCATAATCTTTAAAACAATTTTTTACATATTCATTTTGTGCTTTAATTACAATGTAAACTCCCCATCTTAAATCATTTGGAATATTTTTTTTATCAAAATCAATACTTGATATAACCTCAACTTGACCTTCAAAGTCTAGTAATCCACCATCAGACTTTGGTATCATTTTTTTTGCAATATCATAAACACCTATTGGTGGAAAGGTTAATCCATTTTCTGGACACTTTAGATTGGCTGCATTACTTACAGCACACATTTCAATAGCTGACTTATCACCACATAAAAAACTATTAAACATTTTAGGATTCATGCCAGATTCAATTTCAGCCCTTTCTTTAGTCAAACCATAATAATCCCATACTGTATCAGGTGTAGAGTATTCAAAAGTGGGGTGATATTTTGTACCTTTTCCAGCACATACTACAGAAAAACCATTTAACCTTGCCCATTCAATTTGCTCTAATATTAATGACGGCTGATCGCCATAAGCCATAGAGCAGATTACATTATTTTCTTTTGCTAGATCTGACAGATATTTGCCACAAGTAATATCTGCTTCAACATTAACCAAAATTAAATTTTTCTTATTTTTGATTATCTTTACAGCATGAACAGTTCCAATAATTGGATTGCCAGTTGCTTCAATAAAAATTTCAATATTTCTATCTAAAATATCATCCAAGGAATTTGTAAAATTTATTTTATCTATTGAAGAAGATTTAATACCGCTATTCTTACAATTTTTCTTTGCCCTATCTGTATTCAAATCAACTATGCTATCAATTTGAATTTTATCTAAATGATTGTATTGAGCTAGAAACATGCTCACGAATTTTCCACATCCAATAAAAGCTATTCTAATAGGTTCTTTTCTATTTTCTAGTTTAGTGTGTAAAAACATTTCAGTCTAAATGTTCTTTTAAAAATTTAAGGGTTCTTTTTATACTTAACACTCTTGATTCATCATGTCCTATATTTGTAAACTTTCTTCCTGTGGCTAAAATAATTCCTTCATATTTAAATCCAGGTATATCTACATCAAACGAATGTTGTGCTTCTGGATATTTATATAAAATTAAATTTGGATTATTTATTGGTTCTATACAATTTAAATAAGGAATAACCAGTTCATCTTTTTCAGCAATATGGATTAAAATTGGGACATATGAATTATGAGGTATTGAACCTCCAGCTAATCCACATCCAGGATAATAAGATACAATTGCTCCAAATAGTTTTTTGTCTTTTTTTTTAAAATCCTTTAGAATGCTTAATTCAAGATTGTTCGCTAATAAATTCGTTCCTGCACCACCATAACTAAAGCCAATTACGCCTATTTTATCCTTATTCCATTTCTTTTTTTTAATCCAGCGCGATAATTTTAAAAGATCCTTAACTCTTTCTTCTGGAAAATCAGTATAATTTCTTCTTCCAACATGTGGTTGAATTCCTTTTTCTGTATGATGATCAATTATTACAACATTATAACCTTGTTTAAATAAACGATCTTTCCACATAGAAATATGCTTCCAAACTCCACCACTACCATGAGAGAGAATTATTGTAGAATTTTTTTGTTTTTTACTTTGAAGAAAAATACTAGATGTAAAACGTTTTTTTACCTTGTATCCATTAGAATTATTTTCATTGGCATTAACAAAATTAATTAACATAATAAAAAGAATTGATAATATAAAATTCTTTTTAATCATTTTGTTTAACTATATTTTAATCCTCGATTAAGAAATCTTTTATCAAGCCCACAATCTTTATATCCACGTTTTATAACATTGAGATACCGTTCTGTTGGAAATTTAAAAGAAGATTTTTTAACCATTGTGTAAGTCATTACTTTTTTTCCGTAGTAACTAAAATAATATTTTTTATATAAAATTGGATAATCTTCATAAAGATCTAATTTTTTTTCATCACTTTTTGAAATTTCAAACAATCCACCAGGTACAATAGAATTTTTCTTTGGCTCAATATCTGCAGCTCTATATTTGCTTCTAAATGTTAATCTAAAATCTTTGAGATTAATCTTTTTTAAAAAAATACTATCTTTGCATCTGCGTTTCATTTGAAAATGATGTAAATTACTTCCATAAGCAAAATAAAGCATTTAACGATCTACAATTTCAATGTTTTTTTTATTTACAAAATTTAAAATCTGTAAATTGCATTCATCAATTCTGGATTGATTTTCAGACCGTAGAACGATAGAAACTCCTAATTTTCCTGCATGAAAAAAAGGGTAGCTTCCAATTTCAACATCTTTATTATTATCTTGAACTTCAGTTAAAGAATTTGCTATTTCACTTTCAACAGTTTTTAAACTAATTGTTTGACTTAAAATAGGTTCCCCACCCACTATCTTGTTTTTTAATCCACCTAACATTGATTTCATAATTGATGGAACACCAGGCAGACAAAATACATTATCCACACTAAATCCAGGTGCACCACTTGTTGGGTTTAAGATTAATTCAGCGTTCTCAGGCATCCATATCATTTTTTGTCTACCTTCATTAAATTCACCTGGTTTATAATAAGCTTCTAAAATTTTATAACCTTCTTTGTGAATTTCATATTTTAAACCGAATGCTTTTGAAACAGATTCTGCCGTTATGTCATCATGTGTTGGTCCTATGCCCCCAGTTGTAAAAACATAATCATTTTCTTTTCTTAAAACATTTAAAGTATTTACAATTGTTTTTTCAATATCTGGAATCACTCTTACTTCCTGAACTTTTACTCCAATTGAATTAAGCCAAGTTGCTAAAGTTGAGGTATTAGTGTCTTGGGTTCTGCCAGAAAGAATTTCATTACCTATGATTAATATCGCAGCATTAACTTTTGTGTTTTTGATCATTTTAAATGTATAATTCAGAAATGGAATTTACCAAGTCTTTAATAAAAGGCAAACTAATCAGGCGATATAAACGTTTCTTTACTGATGTGAAATTAGATAAAGAAATTGTCACAGCACATTGTCCTAATACAGGCTCAATGAAAGGCCTGTTAGAAGAGGGAAATGATGTCTACTTACTTCCAAATAATGATCCAAAAAGAAAACTTAAATATGGACTTGAAATCATAAAAACACGAAAAAATTTAGTTGGAGTTAATACCCTTATGGCCAACAAAATAGCTCATCATGGTTTAGAAAACAATCTTATCAAAGAACTTAAAGATAATGATTTAATAAAGCCTGAGGTTTTTTTTAATAAAGAAACTAGGTTCGATTTTCTACTTGAGAAAAAAAAACAAAAAATGTTTGTAGAAGTTAAAAATGTAACCTTATTTAGAGATAAAAATACTGCTGAATTTCCAGATGCTATCACATCTCGTGGTTCTAAACACTTACTTACCCTTATTGATGCCATAAAAAAAGGTTATAAAACTTATTTATTGTTCTTAGTTCAAATTCAAAATATGGAAAATTTTAAAATAGCAAAAGATATTGATCCTGAGTATTATAAGAATTATCTACTTGCTAAAAAAGCAGGTGTTAACTTTTTGGCTTATAGATGTGATATAAGTTCTAAGAAAATTTTTATAAATAAAAAACTTAAAATTATAGATGTCTGATTATAAAGAAAAATTTGAAAAAATGAGAGTTGCAGGAAGGCTTGCAGCACAAACTTTAGATATGTTAACTGAAAATATTAAAGAAGGTGTTTCAACAGATTTTATAGATAAACTTGGATATGAATTTATTAGAGATAATGGTGGTCATTCAGCACCACTATATTATCGAGGCTTTACAAAATCTCTATGCACATCTTTAAATCACGTAGTTTGTCATGGTATTCCATCCGATAGAATTTTGAGAGATGGAGACGCAATTAATGTGGATGTGACTGCAATAGTTGATGAGCATTATGGTGATACTAGTAGAATGTTTTCTGTAGGCAAGACTTCAGTCAAATTAAATAATCTTATTGATACAACATATGAGTCTATGATGAGAGCTATTAAAATATTAAAACCTGGAATTAGATTAGGTGATATAGGATATGAAATTCAATCCTTTGTTGAAGAAAAAGGTTTTTCTGTCGTAAGAGATTTTTGTGGTCATGGTATAAGTACAACTTTTCATGAGCCACCAAATATTTTACATTATGGAAGTAAAAATTCAGGTATGGATTTAAAACCGGGCATGACATTTACGATCGAGCCAATGATTAATGCCGGTAAATATGATGTAAAAATGTTAAATGACGGTTGGACTGCTGTTACAAAAGACAAATCTTTATCTGCACAATTTGAACATACGTTAGGAATTACTGAAAATGGTTATGAAATATTTACAGAATCTGCTAAAGGTTTTTCTAAGCCTCCATACTTATAATTAATGATTAAAAGATACTCGCGTAAAGAATTAACTGACATTTGGTCAGAGGAAAATAAATATCAAATTTGGCTTGATGTTGAAGTTGCTGCAGCTGAGGCAATGGAAAAACTTGGTCAAATACCAAAAGGTGTTGCTTCAATTGTAAGAAAAAAAACAAAAATCAATGTTAATAGAATTCATAAAATCGAGTCTGAAGTTAAACATGATGTAATTGCATTTTTAACTTCAGTTACTGAAAAAGCTGGTATTAAAGTAAGATATTTACATCAAGGAATGACTTCATCAGATGTAGTGGACACAAGCTTTAACATCCAAATGGTTCAATCAGGAAAAATAATTCTAAAAGATATTGATCAAATTTTAAAAGTTTTAAAAAAACAGGCTAAAAAATATAAATTTACTCCTTGTATGGGAAGAAGCCACGGAATTCATGCAGAGCCTGTAACCTTTGGATTAAAATTAGCCTCATTCTATCAAGAATTTAAAAGAAACAGAAAAAGATTAGTTGATGCGATAAATGAAGTTTCAACTTGCGCAATTTCAGGTGCAGTTGGGACTTTTGCAAATATCAATCCAAAAGTTGAAAAACATGTTGCAAAAAAATTAAACTTAAGAGTTGAGCCAATCTCAACACAAGTGATACCTAGAGATAGACACGCTTTTTATTTTTCAGTTTTAGGAATAATTGCCGGATCTATTGAGAGAGTTGCAATTGAGATAAGACATCTACAAAGAACAGAAGTGTATGAATTACAAGAATATTTTTCAAAAAATCAAAAGGGCTCTTCAGCAATGCCTCATAAAAAAAATCCTATTTTAAGTGAAAACTTAACGGGGCTTGCGCGAATGGTCAGAAGTGCTGTAATACCTGCTTTAGAAAATATTGCTTTATGGCATGAAAGAGATATTTCTCATTCGAGTGTAGAAAGAAATATTGGGCCTGATGCAAATATTACAACTGATTTTGCTTTAGTAAGATTAACAAATATCTTAGACAACATGATTGTATATCCAAAGAAAATGCTAGAAAATTTAAATATCACCAAAGGTTTAATCTTTTCACAAGAAGTTATGCTAGAATTAACAAAATCAGGTTTAGCTAGAGAGCAGTCGTATAAAATGGTTCAAAGTTATGCTAAACAATGTTTTGCTGAAAATTTAGATTTATTTGATGTTATCTCCTCTGATAAGTTGATTATGAGTAAAATTACCCCAAAAAAATTAAAATCTATATTTAGTTACGCAAAACACTTTAAAAATGTAAATCTGATCTTTAGAAGAGTTTTTAAATAATGAAAAAAGGTAAAAAGTTATACGAAGGTAAAGCTAAGATCATTTATGCTACAAATGATAAAAATTTAGTTATTCAATATTTTAAGGATGACGCAACAGCTTTTAATAATCAAAAAAAATCTGTAATTGAGGGAAAAGGTGTTTTAAATAATAGAATATCTGAACATATTCTTTCAAATTTATCACAAATAGGAATTAAAAATCATTTAGTAAAAAGACTTAATATGCGTGAACAAGTTATTAAGTTAGTTGAAATTATTCCTATTGAATTCATCATTAGAAACGTAGCATCTGGCTCAATCACTAAAAGATTAGGCATAGAAGACGGCACTGTGCTTAAGGAGCCATTAATTGAATATTGCTTAAAGGATGACAAACTAGGTGATCCATTAATTGCGGAAGAGCATATTATGGCTTTTGAATGGGCAACAAAAAAAGAGATCGAAAAAGTTAAAAAAATGATCTTAAGAATTAATGATTTTATGATTGGAATGTTTAGAGGTGTTGGAATTAAACTTATTGATTTTAAACTAGAATTCGGAAGGCTTAAAGTTAATGGCAAAGATGAAGTTATACTGGCAGATGAAATAAGCCCTGACACATGTAGACTTTGGGACAGCATAACAGATAAAAAATTAGATAAAGACAGATTTAGAAAAAATTTAGGTGATCTTATCCCAGCATATACTGAAGTTGCAAAGAGGCTTGGAATACTTCACGAGCAATCAAATGTATCAGCAGTAAATGTTACAAAATTATCATCTGTTAAAAGAAAACGAAAATGAAAATTTCAGTAATCATAACTCTTAAAAAAGATGTGCTTGATCCTCAAGGAAAAGTTATCCATCAAACTTTAGATGGAATGGGTTTCAATGACGTAAATGAAGTAAGACAAGGAAAATATTTTGAAATCGATACTAAAGAGAGTAATCCCAAAAAAGCTAAAGAAAAAATAGAAGAAATGTGTAAGAAACTTTTAGCAAATTTAGTTATTGAAAATTATAAAATTATTGATGCACAATAATTAATGAAATCATCAGTCATTACATTTCCTGGTTCTAATTGCGATAGAGATATGGATGTTGCTTTAAATAAATTTGGCTTTAAAAATAAGATGGTTTGGCATAATGATGTTGAACTACCAAAAAGTGATCTAGTGGTATTGCCTGGGGGGTTTTCTTATGGGGATTATCTGAGATGTGGAAGTATGGCATCAAAATCAAAAATAATGAAATCAGTTATAAATTTTGCTAACTCAGGTGGAATGGTGATGGGAATTTGTAATGGATTTCAAATTTTAGTTGAAACAGGTTTGGTTCCAGGTGTTTTACTTAGAAATAAATATTTAGAATTCATTTGTAAAAATGTATTCGTAAAAATTAAAGATAAAAAAAATACATATTTTAAAGATATTAAAAATGATATTTTAGAATTTCATATTGCCCACAATGAGGGAAATTATTTCTGTACAAAAGATCAATTAAAAGAAATTGAAGATAATGAACAAATTGCAATCAATTACTGTGATAAAGATGGAAAAACACAGGAACAATTTAATCCAAATGGATCAATTAAGAATATTGCAGGTATTCTAAATAAAGAAAAAAATGTTCTAGGAATGATGCCTCATCCTGAAAGGATGATAGACCCTTCTCTATCAGGTGAAGATGGTTCACTTTTTTTTAAAAATTTAATCAATAACCTTAAATGATTGTAAACGAACTAGTAGCTATAGACCATGGTCTTAAAAAAGATGAATATGCCAAAATTTGTGAACTCCTTAAGAGAACTCCAAATATTACAGAACTAGGTATATTCTCTGCAATGTGGAATGAACACTGTTCTTATAAATCATCAAGACTTCACTTAAAAAAACTTCCAACTAAAGGTAAACAAGTAATTCAAGGACCTGGTGAAAATGCAGGTGTTGTTGATATTGGTGACGATGATGCAATAGTTTTTAAAATTGAAAGTCACAATCACCCATCTTTTATTGAGCCTTATCAAGGTGCTGCAACGGGTGTTGGGGGTATTATGAGAGATGTATTTACAATGGGAGCTAGACCTATTGCTAATTTAAATTCTATTCACTTTGGCTCTCCTCAACATAAAAAAACTAAAAATCTATTAAGAGGTGTGGTTCATGGTATTGGTGGATATGGAAATTGTATGGGAGTTCCAACTGTAGCTGGTCAAACTAACTTTGATAGTTCATATAATGGCAATATCCTAGTAAATGCAATGACTTTAGGATTGGTTAAAAAAGATAAGATTTTCTACTCTAAAGCTGCAGGATTAAATAAACCTGTAATTTATGTGGGATCTAAAACAGGTCGTGATGGTATTCATGGAGCAAGTATGGCATCAGCTAGTTTTGATGAAAAAATTGAAGAAAAAAAACCTACAGTTCAAGTAGGAGATCCTTTTACTGAAAAATTATTACTTGAAGCTTGCTTAGAGTTAATGGCGGGTGACTCTATTATTGCTATTCAAGACATGGGTGCAGCTGGACTTACTTCATCTAGTATTGAAATGGCATCTAAAGGAAATCTTGGAATTGAAATTAATCTAAATAAAGTTCCTTGTAGAGAAGCAAAGATGACACCATATGAAATCATGCTTTCAGAAAGCCAAGAGAGAATGTTGATTGTTTTAGAAAGTGGGAAAGAAGAACAAGCTAAAAAAATATTTGATAAATGGAACTTAGATTTTGCTGTTATTGGTAAAACTACTAAATCAAAAAAAATTGAACTTTATTTTGATAATCAACAAGTTGCTGATATTCCAGTAAATACATTAGTTGAAAACTCACCAATGTACGACCGAAAATGGAAAAAAGCAAAACTTCCTAAAAAAAATAAGATTAAAAAAGAAGATCTTAAAAATTTAAAGATAATTGATGTCTTAAAAAAAGTATTATCTCATCCAAATGTTTGTAGCAAAGAATGGATTTGGCAACAGTATGATCATACAGTTATGGGAGATACTATTCAAAAACCAGGTGGGGACTCTGGTGTGGTTCGTGTTCATGGAACTGATAAAGCTGTTGCAGCATCAGTTGATAGTTCTGCTGTTTATTGTTGGGCACATCCTTTAACGGGTGGAAAACAAGTTGTTTGCGAAAGCTTTAGAAATTTAATCTCTGTTGGAGCTAAACCAGTTGCTATTACAAATTGTTTAAACTTTGGAAGTCCCGAAAATGAGGAAAATATGGGTGAGTTTGTCGAATGTGTTCAAGGAATAGGTGAAGCTGCTGAATACTTAAAATTTCCTGTCGTTTCCGGAAATGTATCTTTTTATAACCAAACTAAAAATGAAGGAATTAAACCTACTCCATCTATTGGCGGTGTTGGATTAATCAAAGATTACAATAAAATGATTACCATGGACTTTAAAGAAGTTGATAATATTGTTTTAGTTATCGGTAAAACAGAAGGTCATATTGATCAAAGTTTATTTGCAAGAAATATTTTAGATGAAAAAAATGGTCCACCACCAGAAATAAATTTATTTAATGAAAAAAATAATGGTGAAACCCTCTTAAAATTAATGGATAGTGGTTTAATTAAAAGTGCTCATGACGTATCAATTGGTGGAATAATAACTGCTGTCAGCAAAATGTGCATCAAAGGAAATAAAGGTATCAATCTTAAAAAACCTAAATTTTTAATTAATGAAATTGAATACTTCTTCGCTGAAGACCAGGGTCGATATATAATTGAAATTACTAAAAAAAATCTAAAAAAAGTGACTGATTTACTTAATAAAAATGCAGTCCACTTTGATGAACTTGGTTCGATTAATGAAAATCAACTGTATATTAATGATAAGACAAAAGTTACAATTGACGTATTAAGAACTTCGAATACAAGTTGGTTAACTAATTATATGAGCAAATAATGGCAATGGATTTAAAAGAAATTGAGAGTTTAATTAAAGAAGCATTAACAGATGCTTCTGTTGAAATTCAAGACTTAGCTGGTGATGGAAATCATTATTCAGCTACTGTAACTTCATCTCAATTCTCGGGTAAAAGTAAAATTGAACAACACAAAATGGTTTATAATTCTTTAAAAGGTAAAATGGGCAATGAATTACATGCCTTAGCAATTAAAACAAAGGAGCTGTAATGGACGAGAATACAAAAAATACAATTCAAAATCATATAGATACAAATGAAATATGTTTGTTTATGAAAGGAACGCCTGACGCTCCTCAGTGCGGATTTTCAATGGCTGTAACAAATATGCTCAAACTTCTTGAGGTAAATTTTCATAGCGTAAACGTTTTAGAGGATCAAAATATTAGAGAAGGTATTAAAGCCTTTAGTGACTGGCCTACTATCCCTCAACTTTATATCCAAAAAGAATTTGTTGGTGGTTGTGATATCGTAAAAGAAATGTATGAAACTGGTGAACTAGCAAAACTACTTGAAACTAAAGGAATAAGTTTTAAAGCTAAAAACTAATTAAAACGATCTTGATAAAGATACATTAGCTGTCTGATCAGAGTTTTCGCTTAATGATTGGTTAGCATTAAACTTTATATCAAATCCATTTACATTTTTAGAAATATCAAATCCAGCTTTTAAATCTTCAGACCCATCAACGCTCATAGCATATTCGGTCTCACGTTTAGATTTAAAATTAACAGATACATTTAAAATATCAGTTTGTTCACTCTCGTTTCCTTGAATTCGTTTATAACTTGATATTATTTCTAAATTATCTTTTGTAATATATTCAAAGCCAACCATCAATGTTACTAGATGATTTGAATTTGCTCCTTGGCTATAGGTAAAAATTGTAGTTGTATCCGAGACATAATTCATCTTAGCGTTTGATGAATTACTAAAGTCCATACCATACTCTATTGATCCAAATGGCTTTAATTTATTGTCATTAAATTTAACAATATCGCTAAATTCTAGTCCAAAAGACGCTAATCCACTTTCAATAGTTTGTTTAGCGTAAGATAAAGCATCCGTTCCAGTCTCTGAATAAGCATCTAGTTCAGTGTATCCTAAATCAATACGACCAATAGGCGTTAAATTAAAGTCCCCTTTGTCAATTGTCTTACCATAATTAATTGAACCAAATATTTGTGAACCATTTCTAGATCCTGTTAGTGTATTAGAGCCACTTATCCTTGTTAAATCACTTTCAATTAATCCAACCCCAAACATTCCTTCAATAAAATTATCGTCATCTAAAGGTCTTGTTCGATAAATTGATATATTTATATTTTCACTATCAGTTGTACTTCCACTGGATCCAATATCCGTATCACTTTTGCCATACTGAATAGCAAATCCAAGTAAATCACTATCATTTAATTTTGTATCAAAACCAAATGCAAGAGCTTGAGCATCTGTCTCACTTGAAGATGAGCCTAAATTATCTCCAATTTTGGAAGAACTTAATGACCCTTCAGACCATGAAGACCAATTATCAGGGATGATTGATTTATCATTTTTAACTAAAAGCTCATTTGTGAGTGATATTAGTATAGCATTTCCAAAATCTAATTTAAGATTATTTTTGGATAAATTTTGACTATCTTTATTTTGTCTTAAATAACTTAATCTACTTGAAACCGTGCTAGTGGATTGAGTAATAAAACTTTTTGCTAACTGAGATTGTACATCAATTGAACCTACTACATCTTTAACAGTAGTTGGATCAACCATACTTTCAGTTGTAAAACTTAATGCGGTTGTTGAACTTATCCCAGCGTATGATCCACTAAGAACATCATCAAAAGCTGTTGCGTCAATTAATATATAATATTCAATTTCTGCATCAAAATTAGAGGTTGGATTTATAGTTATTTGGGTAGTTCCTGTGCCTGTTACATTTGAACTTGTAACATCAATTGTCTCAAAAGTACTATCATCTGAGGTTTTTTTTATTGTAATATTTCCAGTTTCAACATCAACTATTTCGCTAAAGTTTAAAACTATATTTGCATCCCTTGCAACGTCTGTCGCATTATCAGCTGGCACAGATGAGCTTAAAGTTGGTAAAACATTAGCTGTATATTCAATTTGTAAAGATCCATTTCCAGTTGCAGATGAATGACCTTGTGTATTTGTAATAATTGTTCCAGTTGTAAAGGAAGATCCTCCTCCTCCTCCACCACCAGTTGCAGTACCATGTCCACATCCACCAGAGCCACCACCATAATAACCAGCACCACCTCCTCCATTACCCTCTTTACAATTTGCATCTCCACCACTTATACTTTCATCACCACCAAGACCAAGTGCTCCTGCAATTCCATGTTCATTATCATTAGTATTACCAGTTCCCCTAGTGCCTCCTGATGCTTGTGAACCTCCACCTCCACCTATACCCGGTCTACTTCCTTCACCATCAGTACCATTTTCACCTGAAGTTCCACCACCAGCACCACCATTAGAGTTTGTTCCAGATACCGAACCACCGCCGCCGCCGCCACCGGCTCCAACAACAAAAATTCTATCACTTAAATTTGTACTTGTTCTTATGTCAGTGGCACCACCTCCACCTCCACCATTTCGATTAGTACTAAAAGAATTTGCTGCGTCACCTCCTCCATTAAATCCACCAGCACTAACTGCATTTGCAATATCAGCACCACTTTCACCTACTCCACCTACATTTATAATTAAAGTGTCTCCTGGTGTTACAGAAATAGTTGCTTTTAAATAACCACCTAAACCACCATTACTTTTAGTTGAACCGCTTCTCTCGCCATCACCTCCTGCCGCTCCATAACCCTCAACTGTTATACTGGTAACTCCTGAGGGAACTGTCCATGTTTGTTGAGCTCCAGTATGACTAAAAGTTACAGTAGTACCATTAGCAACACTAGTATTAAGAAATAATATAAAAGCTAAAAAACTTAAGGAAAATTTATTTATTTTGTGTAAAATTTTTTTCATTTATCCACGAACTACATATTAGAAATAAGTGAATAAAAAATTATTTAAATTTGTTATAAAAATTTAGTATCAAAATTTGATAATAAATAAAACTTTATAAGTTTTAGTTTATTAAGCTCTATTTTATAAAGATTTAAGCTTTGATCTTAATGCATATCTAAAGTGACATATTATCACTGTAAAACTATCAATAAATAGTAATAAATTTAAATAATTAAATTTGTTATGAACTCAAAATTTTTACAAATTTCAGAAGATTTAATAAATAATTCAAACACCAAGGGTGAGATGTCCTACATTTTCAAAACTAAAATTCATTCAATAATAGTTTTTAATATTTTTGGAAATAGAAAAATTACATTTGAAGATTTATGTAAAAATTTAACAAATGTTGCGAGTAGAACTACTATTCAATCTATTTTGATAGATGGTGTAAATAAAGATTATTTATCAAAAGAAGTAGATAAAAAGGATAAAAGAAAAAAATATTATAATTGTAATAATCTTAGAGAAGTTATAACTAAATGGTTTCATAGAAATAGGGTTATATTTTCTTCATAGTAGTATGTATAAGCTACCTAAAAAGATTTATTTCGTAACTTTTTTTTATTCATTATTGTTCTTAAATACTATTGGGTATTCAATCGAAGTTTCTTCATTTCAACCTGAAAAAAGATTAGAATTTAATGAATTATTTCCCCAAAAAATATGTGACGATATTTATAGTAACAGTAATTTTAATTTAGCAAAAAAACCCGAAAGAGAGATACTATCTAATTAAATTTCTAATTAATTTAGAAAAGAATTTTCTCATCAAAGATAATCTTGATAATTTTTGATAGTTATCATGATTTTTTAGTATAATTTCAAATTCTATTGAATTTTCCCAAAATAATTCAAGCACCAAACTCTGTCTAAAATACTTTAAAAACTTTTTTATAGATGAAACAGTTAAAACAGGTTCTAAAAATTGAATCTTTTTTGAAATAATTAATTGATTTTTATCATCATCAAACTCCATATGCCAAAGATGATCCTTCTTATTTTCAAATACTAAATTATCTTCAAGTATAGTTGGTAGTTCTATATAACCTTTAGATGAAACTCTTTGTAACTCTTTGATGAAAAATTCAACTTCTTTAACATGTTCAATTACATGCGAAGCAATTACAAAATCAAACTCTTTATCTTTAAATGGTAAAATTTTACTAGTTAATTTAACAAAATGTTTTTCTTTATATATATTTGATAAGTCTTGAACATCACAAATAACAGTAGCATTTTTATGTGCATTATAACCACATCCAACATCTAAAATTTTCCAAGATGTATTGTTTTTTAATAGTTTATCTATCGATTTTTTTGAAGATCTTCTGATCAAAATTTTTATCTAGAATAATATTCAATTACTAGATTTGGTTCCATTACGATTGGATATGGAACTTCCTCAAATTTAGGCGTTCTCACGAACTTAAATTTTTTATTTTTCTCGTCCATTTGAATGTATTCCGGAGCTTCTCTTTCTTTATTAGCTAAAGCGATATCAATGATTGCGAGTTGTTTTGACTTATCTCTAATTTCAATCGTATCTTCTTCTTTAACTAAATAACTTCCAATGTTAACTTTTTTACCATTTACTCTTACATGGTTATGATTGATTAATTGTCTTGCAGAAAAAATTGTAGTTGCAAACTTTGCTCTATAAATGACCGCATCTAATCTTCTCTCAAGTAATCCAATTAAATTCTCACCAGTATCACCTTTAAGCATAACTGCTTTTTTATAAATATTTCTAAATTGTCTCTCATTAATATTTCCATAGTAAGCTTTTAATTTTTGCTTAGCTTGTAACTGAATTCCATAGTCTGATGATTTACCTTGTCTTGATTGTCCGTGTTGTCCTGGTCCGTAAGCTCTAGTATTAAATGGACTTTTTGGTCTTCCCCATAGGTTAACCTTTAATCTTCTATCTACTTTATGTTTAGAGTTTAATCTTTTTGTCATTTAATAGAGGGGTTTATAAGCTTACAGTATATTTTGTCAATCAACGTTTTTTACCCAAACTAGCGAATACACTTGCTAATATTCGTGTTTCTTTAGCCGATAATTCCATTTTATAGAAAATATTTCTTAAATTTTCCAACATGATTGGTTTTTTTTCTTTAGGTTTAAAAAAGTTTATTTCATCCAAGTTTTTAATACATAAATTAGTCATAGCATATATCTCTTTTTTGGAAGCTGATTTTATTTTTTTTGATCTTTTAAAACTAGAAGTCTTTGATTTAATTATACTTGAAACACATTGAGCAATAATGATTAAACTATGAGATAGATTTAAAGACTTAAAATCAGGGTTGGTTGGTATTTGTAGTGTATAATTTGCATAACTAATCTCATTATTAGATAAACCTGATGCCTCTGAGCCAAAAAGAAATGCTACTTTTTTGGTAAAATTAATTTTTTTTAAATCTTCCAGTTGAATATGTTTAATATTTTTGTTTCTAAATCTTGCAGATGTTGCAATGACATAATCAATATTCTTTAAAGCAGGCTCTAAATTATCAAAAACTTTACTTTTAATAATTATATTTTTAGCACCAACAGAAGTTGCTAAAATTTTATCATTTGGAAAAATAGGTTTTGGGTTAATTACAGTTAATTTTTGAAAATTAAAATTTTTCATACCTCTTGCGCAAGCACCTATGTTTTCTGATAACTGAGGTTTATGTAAAATGAAGGTAATGTTATTTGCTGACATTATTTGCGATAAATCAAAACTTACAAGCTTGCTGGTGCCTTATCTTTAAATAATTTATAATCTAAACTATCAACTAAAGCCTTAAAAGAGGCATCAATTATGTTAGGTGAAACACCTATTGTGAACCAGTTAACTCCCTTTGCATCTGTGCTTTCAATTGAAACTCTGGTTACTGCTTCAGTACCTGTGTTTAAAATTCTAACTTTATAGTCAACTAATTTTAAATCTTTTAGATATTCAGAATATTTTGCAAGTTTATTTACATTTTTTCTAATCGCATTATCTAAAGCATTTACAGGTCCATTACCTTGACCTTCACATAATATTTTTTCACCATCAACAACTAGGTTGGCTTTTGCATGAGAAATTATTTCACCCACGTTGTCTTTTTTAACTGAAACATCATACTCATTAATTAATATATACCTTGGAATTTCACCCATTAATCTTCTTGCCAATAATTCAAATGAAGCGTCTGCTCCATCGTAGCTATAACCAATAAACTCTCTATCTTTTACTTCTTCTAAAAGTTTTTTAATTTTTGGATCATTTTTTGTAACCTCAATACCAATTGATTTTAATCTGGACATTATATTTGATTGTCCAGCCTGATCGGATACTACAATATTTCTTGAATTTCCGACTTCCTCTGGATCAATGTGTTCATAAGTTTTGGGGTTTTTTTGAACTGCTGAAACGTGCATACCACCTTTATGTGAAAATGCAGATGCACCTACATAAGGTAAATGTTTATTTGGTTTTCTATTTAATAATTCATCTAATAAACGAGAACACTGTGTTAAATTTTGTAAATTTTCACGTTTGATACTAATTTCAAATTTTTCACTAAAATCTTTCTTTAAGAATAAAGTTGGAATTAAAGATATTAAATTTGCGTTTCCACATCTCTCGCCTAATCCATTTATAGTACCTTGAATTTGTCTAACACCTGCTTGAACTGCAGCTAAACTATTTGCAACAGCATTTTCAGTATCATTATGTGCATGTATTCCTAAATTTTCTCCTGGAATATGTTTTGAAATCTCAGAAACTATCTTTGATATTTCGTGTGGAAGAGTTCCGCCATTAGTATCACATAAAACAATCCATCTAGCACCTTGATTATAAGCTGCCTTTAAACATGAAAGTGTGTAATCTGGATTAGCTTTATAACCATCAAAACAGTGCTCTGCATCAAACATAAACTCTTTACCTGAACTAACTATATGTTTTGCACTCTCACTAATATTTTTTAAATTTTGTTCATTAGTAATACCAAGTGCTACATCAACTTGAAAATCCCAAGATTTACCAAATAAACATACTGAAGAACTTTTTGAATTGATTAGAGATGCCAACATAGGATCATTTTCTGCACTATGTTCAGACTTTTTAGTCATACCAAAAGCAGTAAGTTTAGCATTTTTAAAACCCTGGTCTTTATTGAAAAATTCAGTATCTGTCGGATTTGCTCCTGGCCACCCACCTTCAATATAATCAATACCTAAAGCATCTAAAGAAGTAGATATTTTTTGCTTATCATCAATTGAAAAATCAACTCCTTGAGTTTGTGCTCCGTCTCTTAACGTTGTATCAAATATATATAGTCTTTCTTTACTCATTTAAATTTCCAAATTGTTTTACCATCTTTATCCTCTATTAAAACTCCTTTATCTAAAAGATAATCTCTAATATTATCAGCTTCCTTATAATCTTTTTTAGCTCTTGCATTATTTCTAAGCTGTATTTTGTTTTCTATTTCTTCCTCAGAAATATCTACTTTACCTTTTTTATGATTTAACCACACTTCTTTTGATTCTTGAAGCAAACCTATAAAATTACATGCAGAGTTAAAAATTTGTTTATCTTTTTCATCTCCTTTATTAGCTTTATCATAAAGCTTATGTAAATTTGCAATATAACCAGGTGTATTTATATCATCATTCAAAGGTTGGATAATTTCATCATTCAAATCGTTATCGGATGGCAAATAAACATTGTACCATTTATCAATTGTATTTTGACAATCTTCTAAAAGTTTATCATTCCAATCTAAAGGTTGTTTATAATGAGCACTTATTAACGCTAGTCTTAAAACTTGACCACTAACTTTATTTCTAAAATCTTTTATCTTTAAAATATTTCCCTGAGATTTTGCCATTTTCTCATTAGACATTGTAATAAAAGCATTATGTAACCAATAATTTGCAAAAACATCGGTATCATTTGCACATCTTGATTGTGCAATTTCATTTTCGTGATGAGGAAAAATTAAATCTATTCCTCCCCCATGAATATCAAATTCATTACCTAAAAATTTCTTAGACATCGCTGAACACTCTAAATGCCAACCGGGTCTTCCTTTGCCCCAGGGCGAATCCCACGCTGGTTCATTCTCTAAAGATGGTTTCCATAATACAAAATCCTCTGAATTTTTTTTGTTATCACTAACTTCAATTCTAGATCCTGCTATTAAATCCTTTAATTTTTTATTTGATAATTTTCCATAATCATCAAATTTTTTTACTTCAAAATAAACATGTTGATTATTTTCATAAGCAAAACCTTTTTTAATTAATTCAGAAATCATCTCAATCATTAAATCAATATGTTCAGTTGCTTTTGGTTGTTGTGAAGGATTTTCACAATTTAAATAATTACAATCTTCATTAAAACTTTTAATAACAGTTTGAGTTAAATCAGAGATCGATATATTTTTTTCTTTTGATGATTTAATTATTTTATCATCAACATCAGTAATATTTCTAACATAAGTTACATTTGAAAATTTTTTTTTAAGAACTTTAAAAAGAATATCAAAAATTACAATCGGTCTTGCATTTCCTATATGTGGATCATCATAAACTGTTGGACCACACACATACATACCAATATTTTTTTCATCTAAAGGGACAAACTTTTCTTTTTTGTTACTTAGATTATTAGTTAAAAAAATATCATTTCCCATGATTTTAGAAATATACTTAAAAAATAGATTTGTGAATCTATTTGATTAATTCGGAATGATGCATACCGGAATTGGCTCCATTTTATGCATATTTTGTTTTCTTATAGTTTCGTATTTAGATCGATTCGGAGAATTTGGATTAGCCATAGCCTCCTCCAATTCTGCATATTTTAGTCCTAATTGTCCTTCATCCGTTCTTCCGT
The DNA here is from genome assembly GCA_902514755.1 of uncultured Pelagibacteraceae bacterium. Lineage (GTDB taxonomy): Bacteria > Pseudomonadota > Alphaproteobacteria > Pelagibacterales > Pelagibacteraceae > Pelagibacter. The sequence goes on along the minus strand of CABXRY010000012.1, from coordinate 1,851 downwards.
CATCCCACAACCCATCCGTTGGAGCAGCTTCAATTATTTCTTTTAAAATTCCAAGTTCTTTTCCTAGTTCCCAAATTTGAGTTTTATTACAATCAGCTATTGGTGAAATATCAACTCCACCATCTCCATATTTTGTATAAAAGCCAACACCAAAATCTTCTACTTTATTTCCTGTGCCTACAACAATTCCTTTATTGGCTGCAGCTACCTGATAAAGCGTTGTCATTCTTAACCTTGCTCTTGAATTTGCCATTCCATGCTCGTTATCAAACTTAGACAAACTGGCACTAAAAGCTAAAAATAATTCATCAAGATTAACTGTGTGTCCTTCAACATTTTTAAAATTTTTTATTAACCACTCTTGATGTTTTAAACTTAAATCATGCTGATGTGATTTTTGCTTAATTGGCATGGATAAAACAATTGTTTTTAAACCTGTCAAAGCGCTTAAGGTGCTTGATACAGAAGAGTCTATTCCTCCAGAAATTCCTATAACTAAAGACTCTGCTTTAGACGGCATATTATCTGCATAATCTTTAATCCAATTGGAAATAAATTTAACTTTTTCAGAAACATTCATAATATCTAAATATTAATTATTTTTGTTTTTGCAATGTTTTAAGATGCCGCTCTATCTGCGTTTTTTGAATATGAGCTATTCTTTTTAATCTCATCTGATATTAAAAAAGCTAATTCTAAAGCTTGATTTGCATTCAATCTTGGGTCGCAATGAGTATGATATCTTGATGACAGATCTTTTTCCGATATTTTTTGAGCACCACCTATACATTCCGTTACATTTTGACCTGTAAGCTCAATATGAAGACCACCCGCATAACTTCCCTCGCTTTGATGGCAAGCAAAAACGTCTTTAACTTCTTTTAAAACTTTGTTGAAAGGTCTTGTTTTAAAGCCTGTCACTGCTTGGATAGTATTACCATGACAAGGATCACATGACCAAATTACATTTAGACCCTCTTTTTTGATTACTCTAATTAGTTTCGGCAAATGTTTTGAGACATTATCTGCTCCAAATCTTGATATTAATGTAATTTTACCTTTTTCATTTTTTGGGTTAATCCTATTACATAGATTAACAAGATCATCTGCTTTTAAAGTAGGGCCACATTTAATACCTATAGGATTTTCTATTCCTCTACAAAATTCAACATGTCCACCATCTAATTGTCTAGTTCTATCTCCAATCCAAACAAAATGAGCTGAGGTATCATGATTCTCACCGGTAGTAGAGTCTGTTCTTGTCATAGACTCCTCAAATGGTAACAACAAGGCTTCATGCGATGTCCAAAAATTAACTGTGTACAATCTGTTATTAAAATCTGATGTAATTCCACATGCTCTCATAAATGCTATAGCATCAGCAATTTTATCTTCGAGGTCTTTAAATTTTTTAGCTTGTGGACTTTTTTTTATGTAATCAAGATTCCACAAGTGTACTTTATTTAAATCTGCAAAACCTCCTTTTGAAAAAGCTCTTATAAGATTAAGCGTTGCAGCTGACTGAGAATAAGCCTTAAATAATCTTTTTGGATCAGGAATTCTTGCTTTTTCATTAAATTCCATGCCATTAATATTATCACCTAGATAACTTGGGAGCTCGACACCATTTTTTGTTTCAACTGGTGAACTTCTCGGTTTTGAAAATTGACCAGCTATTCTTCCAAGTTTTACAACTGGTAAAGATGCTGAATATGTTAAAACTAATGACATCTGTAACAGTAGTTTAAATGTGTCTCTTATGTTATCTGGATTGAATTCAGCAAAACTCTCAGCACAATCTCCACCTTGAAGAAGAAAAGCTTTTCCATCCACAACATCAGCAAGTTGATC
>CABXRY010000011.1 GCA_902514755.1 uncultured Pelagibacteraceae bacterium | reverse complement strand
TTTTGAATTATTTCTAATCTTTCCATGGATATTTTTTTATCAATTAATTCTAAATCTGCAGCTAATGTTCCAGGTCTTGGACTAAAAATAAATGAAAAAGAATTGATAAATTTAATTTTATTAATTAATTCAAAAGTTGCTTGAAAATCCTCTTCTTCTTCTCCTGGATAACCAATTATGAAATCACTTGAAAACTCTATATTGGGGTTAATATCTTTCAGTTTATCAAATATTTTGTGGTACTCACTTATGGTGTGTTTTCTATTCATGCGCTCTAAAATTTTATTTGATCCACTTTGTACTGGCAAGTGAACAAGAGGCATTAATTTTTTTGAACTTTTGTAAACTTCTATTAAATCATCAGACATATCCTTCGGATGTGAAGTGGTATATCTAATTCTTTTTATTTGTGGAATTTTTTCTATTTCAAAAATTAAATTTGATAATTTATTTTGCTCATAACTGTAAGCATTTACATTTTGTCCAAGCAAAATAATTTCTTGTGCACCATTATAAGCTAAATATTTTGCCTCATCTAAAATTTGTTGAAGTGGTCTGGAATATTCTGGGCCCCTAGTATATGGCACTACACAAAAGTGACAAAATTTATCACATCCCTCTTGTATAGTTAAGAATGATGAAATTTTTCCTGAGTCATTTTTTATTTTATTTAGATAATCAAATTTAGATATTGCATCAAATTCTGTTTCTTCAATCTTTTTCTTTTTTTCAATATAATTTAAAATTGTATCATTTATTTTATGATAAGATTGAGGCCCTATGACTAAATCAATATAAGGTTCTCTTTTAAGCATTTCTTGATTTTCTGCTTGAGCAACACAACCAGCAATAATTACGAGTGGTTTTTGTTTTGATCTAAAAATTTTTTTTACTCTTCCAATTTCATGATAAACTTTTTCTTTTGCTTTGTCTCTTATATGGCACGTATTTAATAAATAACAATTTGCTTCTTCGTAGTTTTCAGTTTTTTGAAAGCCAATTTTTTTTACAGAGTCATAAATTCTATTAGAATCGTACTCATTCATTTGACAACCAAATGTTTTAATAAATATTTTTTGATTCATTCTATTGGGATTTTTTTTTTATCCCATATAATTCAAGCTTATGATCAACTAAAGTATAACCATGTTTTTCTGCAACTTTTTTTTGAAGTTTTTCAATTTCATCATCTACAAACTCTATTATTTCTCCAGTCTTGACATCTATTAAATGATCATGATGACTTTCTATCATTGCTTCATATCTAGCTTTACCACCTTTAAAATCATGTTTTGCTAATATTCCAGCTTCTTCAAATATCTTTACAGTCCTATAGACAGTAGCAATGCTAATCTTTGGATCAATTTTAGATACTCTATTATACAATTCATCTACATCAGGATGATCTGACTCACCATAAGCCTCTTTTGACTCTGATATAACTCGAGCTATTACTTTCCTTTGATCAGTTAATTTCACTCCTTTAGACAAACACTTTTGTTCAATTGTTTCAGACATATTTAATTTTAACTTATATAAATAGGATTAATCAAATTTTTTTTTATTTTAAATTTATCGCATAAATTAGGGATGTTTTCATAAGTAATATTTTTTTCACCTTTAAAATCTTCAAAACTATAACAATAGTAATCTATCTTTTTTGCAATATTGAAAGCTTTAACTACTGATAATGAGTTTCTTATACCCACAAAGCTTCCTGGCCCTATATTGATGTAAATCTTATTAATATCATCTACTTTTAAACCTTTTGTTTTTAAGAAATCATCAATAATCATGGTTAATTTTTCATAATTAATTTTAGTATTATTGTAAGTAATATTATAAATATTCTTATTAGTAATGAGCATCAAAAATATTTTTTCATTAACAACATCAATAATAAGTTTATTCATTTTTATTTTATTTTCTAATCTAAGTTCTAATTCAGATGAAAATAATATCAAATATTATTCAGATGATGAGGGTATTTTATCAATAATGTATCATCGTTTTAATGAGTCTAAGTATCCTTCAACAAATATTCAGATGGATATTTTTAAACAACAAATAGAGATAATCAAAGAGTCTAATTATAAATTTAATAACCCTAAAGAATTTGAGAATATGTTTAGTACTCCAAAAATCAACAAAGAAATACTTATAACTATTGATGACGCATTTCTTTCTTTTTATCAAGAAGCCTGGCCTTTTATCAAAAAAAATAAAATTCCATTTATCTTATTCGTTTCAACCGAACCCGTTGGTAAAAGAGGATATATGACTTGGAGTCAAATAAGAGAAGTTGAGTCAGAAGATTTTGCTTTTATTGGTCATCATTCCCACACTCATGATTATTTAATTCATGAAACTAACGATCAATTCATTTCAGATATAGAAAAAGCTAACAAAATATTTTTAAAAGAATTGGGTTATATTCCAAACTTATTTTCCTACCCATTTGGTGAATACTCAAAATTTATGAGAAATTATGTTTCTAAAAACTTTAAATTTGCTTTTGGACAACATTCAGGAGTAATAGATCTTAATAAAGACAAGTTTGAATTACCAAGATTTCCAATTAATGAAAAATATGGTGAACTGAAAAGATTTAAATCAATAATAAATTATTTTCCGTTAGAGTATAAAGAAATTTTTCCAAAGGAAAAATATTTATCTCGAAAAAATAATCCACCTAAATTTATAGTAAAATTTTTTAAAGAACAAAAAAATTTAGATAAAATTAATTGTTATTCAAATGAAGGAAATAAATGGGAAAAATCAAAGACTAATTTTTCTAATTATACTTTAACTATTGCATTTAGAGAACCTTTCGTGCCTAGAAGAGGAAGAATAAATTGCTCTTTGAACGATAATGGTAAATGGAGATGGTTTGGTATTCAATTTCCAATTAAAGAAAATTAAATAAGACTTTCAAGATCACCACTTGATGGCAACAATCTGGCATCATCAAAATCTTTTAAATTATTTTGCTTTATGATTTTTTGTAATACTTCAACGTATTGATTGCCTGTTTCAGCATACTTATTTAAATATTTTGAAAGCTCCATACTGTCTAGTGGTTTATTTAGATCTCTTAGTTCTGCTCTAGCTTTTCTAAATTCTCTGTAAGTTCTATGTGTATTTAAATTTCTTTGATAAGCTCTAACAGAAGCCTGCAGAACGTTAAATTTCATTACTTTGTGGCCTTTATCAGCATCAGCATCTTTAGGTTTCAACCCTTCTCCGGACCATGTCCATTGTCCAAATAAAGCATTACCCTCCTGAGCAAATCTTGAGGTACCCCATCCAGTTTCTTTTGCTGCTTGCGCTATGGCTAATGAAACAGGTATTTCATCCATTCTAACTTTTAATGATGATAAATCTCCTGATTTTACTCCATACTGTTTATATTTTTTTTCAAGCCACTGCTTCTCTGCAACACTATTATTACTTTTGTTAATTACCCTGAAAAGAGTTTTTCTATCTATTCTGATATTGTTATTTTCTTTAACTATCAAAGGTAAAACGATTTGAATAAAAAATTCTTTTCTTTTTTTAGTATTTTCAATCATTTTAATTTCTTGAGGCAACAAAGTTAAGGCTACAGGTTTTACTAGTTTGTTTTTTCTAACATCTTTAAGACTATAATTAGTATCCTCAAATAATTGCTTTATCGTAGCAGCACTAAGTCTTACTGAATCTGTTTCTAAATCATTTAAACTAAAAATATCAAATAATAAATCTTCCTCTGCTAAATTTTCATTATCTTTTGTTTTTTGGTTTTTACCATTTAAAGTGTAGGCTAAAATTTTTTTTGAATTATTTTTAAATTCTTTGTTATTAAAGTTTTTATCGGCAAAATTAATAAAGATTGGTGTTATGTAAAAAAAAGAAATTATTACAAAGCTACTTAAAAATATTCTAGAAATAGCATTAAAACTTTTATTATATTCACTATCAGTGTTTTTTTTATTTTTTATGTTTTCTCTAAACTTTAATTCCAATTGATTGGAATTTTTAAATTTTGATTTAATTTTTTTGGTTGATTTAACTCTCATAAATTAAGTTTAAATTGCTATTACTTCTTTAACTTCAGGCAGATAATGACAAAGAAGATTTTGAACACCTTGTTTCAATGTCATTGTAGAGCTAGGACATCCTGAACAGCTTCCTTGTAACTGAACTTTTACTACGCCATTTTTAAATTCTTTAAACTTAATATCTCCCCCGTCTCTAGCTACAGCTGGTCTTATCTTTTGATCTAAAATTTTGACTATTTTTTGCTCAATTTCATCTAAATTATCATCGGACTGTTCTACATTTTGGTCTATTACAAATTCTTTTCCATCAGAATAAAAGTCATTAATTAATGAAATTACTATATGTTTTATTTCTTCCCATTTTATTTCATCATTTTTATTAACCGAAATGAAATCTTCTCCCAAGAAAACTCCCTCAACACCATTAATTGAAAGAATATTTCTTACTAAATCATTTTTTATACCATCCTTTTTTGTAATTTCGAATGGACCACTATTTGAAACCTTTTTTCCCGGTAAAAATTTCAAAGAATTTGGGTTTGGAGTAACTTCAGTTTGAACGAACATAAGAATATTTATAGTTAATATTTGAAAAATTCAAACTTGATAATAGAATTTACTAAAAACCCACTATTTCCTTCATTTTTTTTATTTTTTTTGAAGCAATTAAATTTGCTTTTTCAACTCCTTCTAGAAGAATTTGATCTAAATATTTTTGATCCGCTAGCAATTTTTTTATTTCAATTGATATTGGTTCAATTTTATTTACTAAAATTTTAGACAAACTCTCTTTAAATTCAGAAAAATTTTTTCCAGAAAAATTTTCTATAGATTTTTCTAAGGTAGTATTAGTAAGACTTGAATAGATCCCCAATAAATTTTTAGCTTCCGGTCTTTTATCTAACTCTTGCAAATCATCAGGCATTGGCATTGGATCTGTTTTAGCTTTCTTAATTTTATTAATTATTTGATCTTTATTATCTGTTAAATTTATTCTACTTAAATCAGATAATTCAGATTTACTCATTTTTTTTAATCCATCTTTTAAACTCATAATTCTAGAAAACTCTTTTTGTATTAAAGGTTCTGGGACTTGTAAAAAATTATCTACTTCAAAGTCATTATTAAATTTTTGTGCAATATCTCTGCATAATTCTAGATGTTGTTTTTGATCATCTCCAACGGGTACATGGGTTGCATCATATAACAAAATATCAGCTGCCATAAGGACAGGATATGAATATAGGCCTATACTGGCTTTTTCTTTATCTTTGCCAGCTTTTTCTTTAAATTGTGTCATTCTATTTAACCAACCCATTCTTGCAACACAGCTTAAAATCCAAGCACCTTCTGCATGGGCTGAGACTTGCGATTGGTTAAAAATTATACTTTTTTTTGGATTTATTCCACTTGCAATAAAAGTAGCAACAGTTTCTCTAATATTATTTCTTAATTCTTTTGAGTCTTGTTTAACTGTAATAGCATGAAGATCAACAACACAAAAAATGCATTCATTTTCAGTATCATTGTTAAGTGATACAAAATTTTTAATAGCCCCTAAATAGTTTCCTAAATGTAAATTTCCTGTAGGCTGTACTCCTGAAAAAATTTTTTTACCCATATCGCTAATACTTTAATTTAAAATCATTCATTTTAAAAGCTTTGATCAAATATGAAATTATTAAGTAAAATAAAAGACTTAATACAACAGTTAAGATAAGATAAAATGATTTTATATTTTGATCAAATGCTAATTCTTTTTGAAAATATGTAATTAAAAAATTAAAAAATAAAGCCATTAATATAGATGCTCCAGATATTTTTATTAAATTTATTAGAAATATATTATTAAAAGAAAATAGATTCTTATTCTTTAGAAAGATAATCAGTAATAACGCATTTAACCAGGATGAAATTGTTGTGGCGATAGGAATAATGATGAAACCAATTTCACTAAAATAAGAAATACTAATTACAATATTAACTAAAACAGAAATAAGCGAAATATAAAATGGTATTTTAGTATCATGATTAGCAAAAAAGAAGCTTGAAAAAACTTTGATTAAAGAAAAAGCAGGCAAGCCTAATGCAAAATAATACAGAGCTTTACTGGAGTTTAATACTGAAAACTCATCAAATGAACCATAACCAAATAAAGCTGAAATAATTTCCTCAGAACCAATCAACAAAGCTGCAGATGCTGGTAGACTAAGAAGTAGGCTTAATTCTAAAGCTTTATTTTGAATTAATAAAATTTTATCTTTTCTTTTTGCTTTAACATGCTTTGAAAGTTGAGGAAGTATAACAACACCAATTGCAATTCCAGCTATAGCTAAGTTTATTTGATATATCCTATCTGCATAATAAAGATAAGAAACTGCACTTGCTTGAAAAGAAGCAATAATAGTTCCAACTAGAATATTAATTTGTGTAACGCCTGATGAAAAAATACTTGGCAAAAGTTTTTTAAAAAAAAATTTTACTTTGTCATTTACGTTAATTTTAAAATTAAATTTTAAAGTGTAATATTTTTTTACAAATATGCTTAAAAAAATTAATTGTAATAATCCTGATGATGAAACACCATAGGATAAATAATAAACAAGCTCATCTCCTAGTGTTTTAGAAAATAATAAAATTCCAACTAAAACTATATTTAATATTATTGGAACCGCTGATGCTACTCCAAATTTATTATGTGAGTTTAAGATCGCTGAAAAAAATGAAGCTAAACAGATAAAAAATAAAAATGGAAATGTTATTCTTGTTAAATTTATCGCTAGCTCCATTTTTTCAGTATCATCAACAAAACCAGGGGCAATAATTGATACAAATGCTGGCATAAAAATTTGCACAACAAGTAATAAAAAAAATAAACCTAAAAATAATAAATTAAAAATATCGTTAGCAAATTTATTAGATGATTTTTTTCCCTTTACAATTTCATCAGTATAACTGGGAACAAAAGCAGCATTAAAAGTTCCTTCTGAAAATAGTCTTCTAAAAGTGTTAGGAATTCTAAAAGCAACAAAAAAAGCATCTGCTAAAGTTCCAGTACCAAGAAAAATAGCAATAAGAATATCTCTTAAGTATCCAAGTATTCTGCTTGATAGGGTAAAAAATCCGAATGTGCCTGTTGACTTAAGTAAATTCATAAATCATATTAGTCTTAATTATACCTTAATTGTATACCTAATTAACCCAAATGAAAAAAACAAAGATTGATCATTACACAGATAAAGAGGCTTTAGATTTTCACAAATATAAAAAGCCTGGAAAGATAGAAGTTATCTCCTCTAAAAACATGACTACTAAGAGAGATCTAGCTTTAGCTTATTCTCCAGGTGTTGCAGCTCCTGTAAGAAAGATTAGTGAAAACCCAGACCATGCTTATGATTATACTAGTAAAGGTAACCTGGTAGCTGTCATTAGCAATGGATCTGCAATTCTAGGAATGGGAAATTTAGGAGCACTTGCTTCAAAACCAGTTATGGAGGGTAAAGCTGTATTATTCAAAAGATTTGCAGATATTGACTCGATAGATCTTGAAATAGATTGCTCAGATGCAAATGAAATTATTAATTCAATTAAAAATTTTGCTCCTAGCTTTGGTGGAATTAACCTGGAAGATATTGCGGCTCCAGATTGTTTTATAATTGAGGAAAAATTAAAAGAAATTTTAGATATACCTGTTTTTCATGACGATCAACATGGAACTGCAATAATTACAACTGCTGCATTAATAAATGCATTGGACATTAGTGGAAAATCAATAAAAGAAATAAAAGTTGTCGTTAATGGAGCGGGAGCTTCAGCTCAAGCATGTGCAGATTTATTTATAAATTCAGGAGTACAAAATGAAAACTTGATTATGCTGGATAGAAAAGGCGTAATATATAAAGGTAGATCTGAAGGAGTAAATCAATGGAAGTCTAAGCATGCAAATGAAACGAAACTTAGAACTCTCGATGAAGTAATAGTTGGCGCGGATGTATTTTTAGGCTTGTCTGCAAAAGGAGCTTTAAAAAAAGAACAGGTAAAAAAAATGGCAAAAAATCCTATAATTTTTGCTTGTGCTAATCCTGATCCAGAGATCACCCCTGAAGAAATTTATGAAGTAAGAGATGATGCAATAGTTGCAACTGGAAGATCTGATTATTCTAATCAAGTAAACAATTTAATTGGCTTTCCATACATTTTTAGAGGAGCTTTAGATGTTAGATCAAAAACAATTAATGAGGAAATGAAAGTTGCAGCTGCCCAAGCAATTGCTAAACTTGCAAGAGAAGATGTTCCTGATGAAGTTGTTGCTGCTATGGGTGGAGAAAGACCACATTATGGGAAAGATTACATAATACCTTCTACATTTGATCCAAGATTAATAAGTATAATCCCTGCAGCTGTTGCAAAAGCTGCAATGGATAGTGGGGTTGCAAGAAAAGATATTGATGACTTTGATTTATATAAAGAACAACTCAAACAAAGATTGGATCCTACAGTTACTATTATGCAGGGTATAAATTCTTATATTAAAAAAAATCAAAAAAGAATTGTATTTGCTGATGGCGAAGATGAAAATACACTTAAAGCAGCAATTGCTTTTAAAAATTCTAAATTAGGTATTCCTATATTAATCGGTAAGAAAGAAAAAATTAAGGAGCAAATAAAAAATATCGGTTACAGTGAAAACTTTAACATTGAAATTGTTAATTCTAAAGATGAGGAAAAGCGAAAAAAATATGTGAACTATTTGTTTCAAAAATTACAGAGAGAACAAGGTTTGTTAGAGAGGGATTGTGATAGAATGGTTCGAAATGACAGAGTTGTATGGGCTGCTAGCATGGTTGCTTGTGGGGATGCAGATGGTGCCGTTACCGGTAATACAAGACGATTTGGGGCTTCTTTTGATAAAATAAAACAAGTAGTTGATGTGAGAGATGGAGAAATCATGTTTGGACTAAACATGGTTGTTTACAAAGGTAAAACTATTTTTGTAGGAGATACTAGTGTTCACGAATACCCAACTTCTGAACAACTGGCTGAAATAGCAATTTCTACTGCAAGAGTAGTAAGATTGTTTGGATTTGAACCTAAGGTAGCGTTTGTATCTCACTCTACATTTGGCCAACCTCTAACAAGTCGGACGAAACACATAAGAAAGGCAGTAGAAATTTTAAAAGAAAAGAATGTAGATTTTGAATTTGATGGAGATATGCAGCCAGACGTTGCCTTAAATGCTGAATATGAAGAACTTTATCCTTTCTCAAGAATTGTTGGTAAAGCAAATATATTAATTATGCCTGGACAACATAGTGCAGCAATATCTTATAAAATGATGAAAACATTAGGGGATACAAAAGTCATTGGACCTTTATTAATTGGCCTAGGGCTACCTATTGAAATAGCTCCATTAAGATCTTCAACCTCAGAGCTCATAAATTTAGCTTCTATTGCAGCGTACTCTGCAGATGTTATTGATTACAAAAAATAATTATTCTTTTTGAATTCTTAGATCTTCAACAAGCATTATGCTTGCAATTACATCTATAACATCAAGTATTTCTTCTGCCTCGCTTATGACTAAATCTTTTTCTTCAGATGTAAGAGCTATTCCATAAACATAAATTTTCTTTTTATATGTGTCAATTTGATAATTGGTGGCTTTAATATTTTTATTAAAAATCATAGCTGTTCTTAATTGAGAGGTTATTAAAATATCTTTTGCAGAACGTTTAAAACTAAATTCTTCTTTTATTTTTATATCATTACGAACTGATCTAGCACCTTTAATTTCCCATGCTAACTTTGTTAATTGTAATTTTTCTTCAGGGTTATCAACTTTACCAGTTAAAAATATTCTGCCATCAAGTACTTTAGATTTTACTAAAAGAAGATATTTCTTATCTTTAATAACCATTTTTCTCGTCAAATTTTTTTGCATTATGGAGTCATCAATTTGAGTTCCTACAGTTCTTGGGTCAAGAGCAATAGAAACTCCTGTTCCGAAAATACCCTGAGATGATACACCTACACACCCTGAAAAAATAATTCCAATTAAAATAATTATTATTAAATTAATTTTCATTTTTTAATTTTAGACAATAATTATAAATTGTTTTTTTTGAAATTTTTTTATTCTGACTAATTATATTAGTAATTTCTTTTATACTTAATTTTTTAATCATTTTACTAATAAGACTCTTATCTGATTCACTCAGATCTTGTGAAGAATTTTTATCATCATTTTTTTCAGAAATTACTATTGTAAGCTCTCCTTTTGGTTCTTTTTTAAAAGACTCTAAATCATTAATATTTTCTCTTATATATTCTTCATATAATTTTGAAATTTCTCTACAAAAAACAATTTTTCTACCATTAAAATAATTTTTTAATTCGGGTATTATTCTATTAATTTTTTTAGGAGAAACAAAAAAAACAACCGATTGATTTAGTTCAGATAATCTTTTCAAATCGTTAATTACAGCTTGTTTTTTATCAGGTAAAAATCCATTAAAAAAGAATTTTTCTGAAAAACCACTTATTGATACTGCCGTTGAAACTGCTGAAACTCCAGGAATAGGAATAATCTTTATATTATTTTTAACACATTCATTGACCAATATTGACCCAGGATCTGAAATGCTTGGGGTACCGGCATCAGAAATTAAAGAAATAATTTCTCCTGCTTTTAAGAGATTAATAATTTTATTTAAGTTTTTGGTCTCATTAAATTTATGATTTGAAATCAATTTTGATTTTATTTCATATTTATCTAATAAATTTTTTGAAACTCTTGTATCCTCACAAAGAATAAAAGATGATTTTTTTAATGTTTCAATAGCTCTTAAAGTTATATCTTTTAAATTACCGATTGGTGTCGAGACAATATAAAGACCATTTTCATTATCTTTTTTTTGAGATTGTGATTTTATGATCATAATTATGCTTAAAAAGCATTATACTATCATTAAAATGAATAAACTTACTAAAATTATTTTTATAACTTTTATAAGTTTAGTCTTACTATTTTTAAAAACGGTTGCGGCTACAGAAAAAATTAAAGTTGGTCTACTTGTACCAATGACTGGTAAAAATAAAGATTTAGGCCAATCAATTATTAAAGCAGTGTCATTGGCTGTAAAAGATATAGATAGTGATTTAATTGAAATCATCCCAAAAGATACAGCCACAAAACCAAATCAAACTCTAAGATCTGCATTTGAACTACGAGAAATGGGAGTCAAAGTTGTAATTGGCCCAATATTTTATGAAAGTATTACATACCTTGACGAAATGAAAGATCTTACATTTTTATCTTTAACGAATAAAACTTTAGATCTTCCAAAAAATGTAATCTCTGCAGGAATCAATTCTACCTCACAATTAAATACAATAAAAAAATTTTTAGAAAAAAATAATATTCAAAGAACTATTTTTTTAACACCAATACAAGATTTTGAATTTGAAGTAAAAAGAGGAATTAAAAATTCTAAAATTAAAATTTTTAAAGATTACGTATACAATTCAGATCCAACTAAATTAACCAGCCAGATAGAAGAAATCACTAATTATAAGATTAGAAAACAAAATTTAGAAGATGAAATTTATAGAATCAAAAAATCAAACGAAACAAATAAAGAAAAAAAAATCAAAAGGCTGGAAAAAAGATATTCATTAGGTGGATTAAATTTTGATGCAGTTGTAATTGCTGATTTTGATGAAAGCTTAAAAAGTGTAGCAACTTCTCTTCTTTACACCGATGTATCACCAAAAAATAAATATTTCATAACTTTGAATCAATGGTTTGATCAAAGCTTATTAAATGAAACTGATATTCAGCCAATATATTATCCATCAATTAACAAAAATAATTTTAATAATTATAAAGATAAGTTTTATAAAGAGTTTAAGGAAAACCCTTCACACTTAACTTTGCTAAGTTACGACCTTGTTGGTCTGGTCTATTATTTGTCTTTGAAGACAAACTTATCTAATTTGAATAAATTATTTAAAAAGAAAAACTCATTCAAAGGTAAAATTGGAATTTTTGATATTAAAAATAATAAAATTAATCATCGGCTAAATTTTTATAAAATTGAAGATAAAAAAATTATAGAAATTTTTTAATTTTTTTAAAAGCATTAAAACGATGATCCATTTTATACTTTTCTGAGGATTTCATTTCTCCAAAAGTTTTTATTTTATTTCTTGGAATAAATATAGGATCATATCCAAAACCATTCTTTCCCTTCGGCTCCTTTGAAATAAACCCTTCAACCTTGCCTTGAACAGAGGCTATTTTTTTATCTAAATTATAAATTGATAATGCACAAATAAATCTTGCTTTAACTTTTTTGCTTTGCCAGTTTTTATCAACTTTAAAAAGATTTCTATAAACTCTTTTTATAGCTTTTTTAAAATCACCGTTTTTACCACCCCATCTTGATGAATAAATACCAGGTGCCTTATTCAAAAGATCGATTTCAAGTCCTGAGTCATCTGCAAGACATATTAATTTTGTTTTTTTTGAGAAATACTTTGATTTAATTATAGAATTTTCCTCAAATGTAAGCCCATCTTCTTTAGGGCTTTTGAGTTTAAATTCCTTTGTTGAATAAGTTTTAATATATTTTGGTAATAAATCCTTAATTTCCTTATATTTACCCTTATTATTAGTTCCTATAAGTAATTTTAAAATTTTTTTCATTGGTACCTAGCAATTTTTGGATTTCTTACCATATATGCTACCATGGAAAATGAAGAAAACCTAATCCAAGAAGACACATCAATAGAGCCTTCCGAAGAAAGTTCTAAACCTGAAGATCAAACTGAAAAAGTTGAAAAAAGTTCGAGCACTGAAGAAAAAAAAGAAATTTCTCCAGAAGAAAAAATTAGTGAGTTAGAGGATAAACTTGCACGAACTTTTGCAGAGATGGAAAATCAAAGAAGAAGATTTGAAAAAGAAAAAAATGATGCCTTTGATTATGGTGGTTTTGCATTCGCTAAGGAAGCTTTAAATTTAATTGATAATCTTACAAGATCAAAATTAATATTGGAAAGCGATGAAACTTTAAAGAATACTGAAGCCTTAAAGAAAACATTAGAGCATTTTGATATTATTGAAAAAGATCTTATTTCAACTTTTAATAAAAATAATATTAAACCAATTGATTGCCTTAATAAAAAATTAGATCCAAATTTACATCAGGCAATGATGGAGATTGAAGATGATCAAAAAGAACCAGGTACAATTATTCAGGAAGTGCAAAAAGGTTTTATGATTAAAGACAGGTTGTTAAGACCATCGCTAGTTGGGGTATCAAAAAAATCAGAAAAAAAAGATGAAAAAGTTGAGGAAAATAAGGAAAATTCAGAAAAATAATCGCATTTGATGAACTTGTAGAAACAAATTTAACACATATATGAAAGAGGGTAATTAAATTATGAGCAAAATTATAGGAATAGATCTTGGTACTACAAATTCTTGTGTATCAATCATGGAAGGAAGCCAGCCTAAAGTTTTAGAAAATGCTGAAGGTGCAAGAACAACTCCTTCCGTTGTAGCGTTTTCTGATGATGGAGAAAAATTAGTTGGTCAACCAGCTAAGAGACAAGCTGTAACTAATCCCGAAAATACAATTTTTGCTGTAAAAAGATTAATTGGAAGAAACTTCGAAGACCCTACTGTAAAAAAAGATATTACTGCAGCCCCATTTAAAATTATCAATTCAGAAAAAGGTGATGCTTGGATTGAAGCCAAAGGAGAGAAATACTCACCTTCTCAAATATCAGCATTTATTTTACAAAAAATGAAAGAAACTGCTGAGAAATATTTAGGCCAAGAAGTTACTAAAGCTGTAATTACCGTTCCTGCATACTTTAATGATGCACAAAGACAAGCAACAAAAGATGCTGGTAAAATTGCAGGTTTAGAAGTTTTAAGAATCATTAATGAGCCGACAGCTGCTTCATTAGCATATGGTCTAGACAAAAAACAAAATAAAAAAATTGCAGTATATGATTTAGGTGGGGGAACATTTGATGTCTCTATTCTTGAATTGGGTGATGGTGTATTTGAAGTTAAATCAACTAATGGAGATACTTTTTTAGGTGGTGAAGACTTCGATAACGCGATTGTTGATTATCTGATTGCAGAATTTAAAAAAGATAATGGAATTGATCTTACATCAGATAAACTTGCACTTCAGAGATTAAAGGAAGCTGCTGAAAAAGCTAAAATTGAACTATCTTCAGCAGAGCAGACCGATATTAATTTGCCATTCATAACAGCTGATAAAACTGGTCCAAAACATATTAATCTTAAGATGACTAGAGCTAAACTTGAAGCTTTAGTTGAAGACTTAATTTCAAAAACTTTACCACCATGTAAAACAGCCTTAAAAGATGCTGGTATTACTGCTAGCGAGATTGATGAAATAGTAATGGTTGGTGGAATGACTAGAATGCCAAAAGTTATTACTGAAGTTAAAAACTTTTTTGGAAAAGACCCAAATAAAAGTGTTAATCCAGATGAAGTTGTTGCTATGGGTGCAGCCATCCAAGCAGGAGTTCTTCAAGGAGATGTAAAAGATGTATTGCTTCTTGATGTAACACCACTTTCTTTAGGAATTGAGACTTTAGGCGGTGTATCAACAAAATTAATTGAAAAAAATACAACAATACCAACAAAAAAAAGCCAAGTATTCTCTACTGCTGAAGATAATCAACCAGCAGTTTCTATCAGAGTTCTTCAAGGTGAAAGAGAAATGGCTACTGACAACAAAATGTTAGGTAATTTTGAATTAGTTGGGATTGCACCTGCTCCAAGAGGAGTTCCACAAATCGAAGTTACTTTTGATATAGATGCTAATGGAATAGTTAGTGTTTCCGCAAAAGACAAAGGAACTGGTAAAGAGCAAAAAATCCAAATTCAAGCATCTGGTGGACTAAGTGAAGAAGAGATTGAAAAAATGGTTAAAGATGCTGAAGCAAATAAAGAAGAGGATAAAAAGAAAAGAGAGTCTGTAGATATAAGAAATCAAGCAGATACTCTAATTCACTCAACTGATAAAAATCTAAAAGAACATGGATCTAAAATCTCTGATGCTGAAAAGAAAGCAATCGAAGATGCGTCTTCAAGCTTAAAAGAAGCATTAAAAGGAACTGATAACGAAGATATTAAAAAGAAAACAGAAACTTTAGTTCAGGCCTCAATGAAGTTGGGTGAGGCTATCTATAAGTCTCAAGAAAAAAAACCAGATTCATCTAATGATGGTGATAAAAATGATGAAGGGAAAAAAGACGATAATGTAGTTGATGCAGATTTTGAGGAAGTAAAAGAGGAAAATAAAGACCAAGATAAAGAAGAAGAAAAAGAAAAAAGCGCTTAAGACACTCAACAACTATCATCTTAGGGTAATCAATGGCTAAAAGAGATTTCTATGACGTCTTAGGTGTTAGCAAAAGTGCAAGTCCTGATGAATTAAAATCAGCATATAGAAAACTCGCTGTCAAATATCATCCCGATAAAAATCCAGGTGATAAGAATGCTGAAGATAAGTTTAAAGAAGCAAGTGAGGCTTATGGCATTCTTTCTGATAAAGAAAAAAAACAAAACTATGATAATTTTGGACATGCTGCTTTTGAAGGTGGAGGTGGAAGACAAAATGGTGGCTTTGGTGGTTTTAGTGGAGCTGACTTTTCAGATATTTTTGAAGATTTTTTTGGAGATTTTGGAGGTGGAGGAAGATCAAGAGGTAATAGAAGCTCAAATAATAGAGGATCAGATTTAAGGTATGACTTATCAATTTCCCTTGAAGAAGCTTACCAAGGAAAAAAACAAGATATAAAATTTTCTACAACTGAAAAATGTAATACATGTAATGGGAATGGGTCTAAACCTGGTCATTCTACTGACAGATGTTCATATTGTGGTGGGAACGGAAAAATAAGATCTAATCAGGGTTTTTTCACCGTTCAACAGACTTGTCCTCAATGTAATGGAAATGGAGAGGAAATTACAAACCCGTGCAATGATTGTAATGGTCAAGGTAAAAAACAGGCTTCAAAAAAAATATCAGTAACCATTCCTAAAGGTGTTGATGATGGAACTAGGATTAGATTGGCAGGAAAAGGAGAGGCAGGTACCAGAGGTGGAGCAACGGGTGATTTATACTTATTTATAAACGTTAATTCTCACGAACTTTTTAAGAGATCAGATGAAAATTTATTTTTTGAATTTCCAATTTCTATTGCAGATGCAGCTCTTGGTACAACGATTGAAATTCCAACAATTGATGGTGGAAAAGCAAAATTAAAAATACCTGATGGAACTCAAAGTGGAAAACAATTTAGATTAAAGGGTAAAGGAATGCCATTTATGAGAAGAGGTGATTTTGGTGATTTATACGTACAGGTTAACACTGAAGTTCCAATTTATTTAAATAAACAGCAAAAAGAATTGCTTGAAAAATTCCGAGAAATTGAAAATGAAAAATCAAATCCAAGTATCAAAAAATTTTTTCAAAAAGCAAAAAGTTTCTGGAAAAATTAATTATGAACTTTTAAATTTTTAATTTTTTAAAAAACTGGAACTGTAATTTATTCATTAAAACAATATATAGTAAAGATAAGTAAAGCTACTTTTAAAGTCTAAAATAAATAATAATTTTAAGGAGTTTTTATGAGTAAAAAAATGCTTTTTTATAAAGCAATTATTTGGCAAATCGTTGGGATTGTATGGATAACTATGTTTTCCTATCTTTGGTTTGGTAATTGGAACAAATCTTTTTTATTTAGTTTTATAGTAATGATCTTAAGTATTTTTGTTTATGTAATTTATGAAATAATTTGGGCTAAATTAACTGCTAATATTAAAAAAAAACTTATTTTTGATTAAATTATCGCTATAATACAAATTTAATGAATAATTTGATAAAAAAGATTTTCCTACTATTAATATTGGTAATCTTTACTCAAAGTTGCTCAACTGCTGTAACAGTAGTTGATACTACAGCATCAGTTGCTATAAATACTGTAAAAGGTGTTGTACACTACAGCACTTGCCCATTTACAAAAAAAGAATGTTTTTAAATTAATATGAAAAAAATAAATTTAGCTATTACTGGATGCATGGGAAGAATGGGTCAACAACTTATTAAATCATCAAAATCTAATAGTAATTTCAAATTAGTTAGTCTTACTGAAAACATAAAGATTAATAAAAAATTTAATGGGATTAAGCCTGAGCCTAACACTGAAGTTGCTTTTAAAAAAGCAGATATAATTATCGATTTTACAATACCAAAATGTACTATTGAAGTTCTGGAAATTGCATCAAAACTTAAAAAAAGGGTCGTAATTGGAACAACTGGCTTCACTCAGAAAGAAGATAAAATAATTAAAAACTATTCAAAAAAGATACCCATACTAAAAGCTGGAAATATGAGCCTTGGAGTTAATTTATTAATGTATTTAACTGAGATTGCTTCAAAATCTTTAGGTAATAATTATTTAAGTAAGATATTTGAAATTCATCACAAACATAAAAAAGATTACCCGTCAGGGACTGCATTAATGTTGGGCAAAGGTATTGCCGATGGAAAAAACAAAGATCTCCATAATTTAATAGGAAAAAAATTTCTAAATAAAAAAAATTTTCCATATGGGAAAAAAATTAATTTTAATTCAATAAGAAAAGGTGAAATTATTGGAGAACATGAAGTTAAATTTTCAAGTGGTAAAGAAATAATTACTTTGAATCACGAAGCATTTGATAGAAGACTTTATTCAGATGGGGCCTTAACGGCAGCAAAATGGCTTATGAAAAAGAAACGTGGCCTTTATTCTATGAGGGATTTATTGAATTTCTCATAATGAATGAAAAAGAAAAAGCAAAAAATATATTAAAAATTTTAAATAAAATTTACCCTGCTACACCTGTTCCATTAAAACATAGAAATATATTTACACTTTTAGTTTCTGTTCTTTTGTCAGCACAATGTACTGATTTAAATGTAAATAATGTAACAAAAAATATATATCCAAAATATAATAAGCCAGAGCATTTTGTAAAATTAGGAAGAAAAAAAATAGAAAATTTAATTAAAAAAATTGGTATTTTTAGAATTAAAGCAAAAAGTATTTACTTAATGTCTAATCAGCTTTTGGAAAAACATAATGGTAAAGTGCCAAAAACTTTTGAAGAGCTTGAAAAATTGCCTGGTGTTGGACATAAAACTGCAAGTGTTGTTATGTCTCAAGGGTTTGGATACCCAGCATTTGCCGTTGATACTCATATACATAGACTGGCACAGAGATGGGGACTGACTAATGGTAAAAATGTAATTCAAACCGAAAAAGATTTGAAAAGAATATTTCCAAAAAATACTTGGTCTAAACTTCATCTACAAATTATTTATTATGGGAGGGAATATTGCAAAGCGAGAGAATGCTATGGTTTAACTTGCAAAATTTGTAACACTTGTTATCCTAGTCGAAAAAAACCTGTGATAACCAAAAAAGCTTAACATGAAAATTTTAGGAATTGGAAATGCAATTGTAGATGTTCTGTGCAAAGTAGATGATGATTTTTTAGTTAAAAATTCATTAACAAAAAGTACTATGAAGCTTATAGATGAGGATGAATTTAAAACTCTTTTAACCCTTATAAATATTGAAGAAACTGTATCAGGTGGATCAGTTGCTAATTCTATAGTTGGATTATCTCAATTAGGCAATGATGTTGGTTTTATTGGTAAAGTTAGTGACGATAATTTGGGTCAAAAATATGAAGAAGGGTTAAAAAAAGAAAAAGTTAATTATTTTTATAAAAAAAAAAAAGAAACTATTCCTACAGGAAGTTGTTTAATTTTGATTACACCAGACTCAGAGCGCACAATGTGTACTTTTTTAGGTACAGCAGGTAAAATAAATGACACAGATATAGATGCGTCAGTTGTTAAAAATAGTGAGATAACATTTTTAGAAGGATACCTATGGGATGAAGGAGAACCAAAAAAAGCTTTTGATAAAGCAATAATTAATTCAAATAAAGTTGCAATGTCATTATCTGATTTATTTTGTGTTGAAAGACACAAGGCACATTTTTTAGAACTAGCTAAAAATAAACTAGATATTATTTTTGCCAATGAGCAAGAGATTACTTCACTAATTAATGCTAATTCTTTTGAAGAAATAGTAAATTTTTCAAAACAAATTAAAAAAAATGTTGTCATTACAAGAGGTGAAAAAGGTGCTTTATCTATACTAAATGATGAACTAATTGAGTGTGAGTCTCAAAAAAATCTCAATATCAAAGATTTAACTGGTGCTGGTGACTTATTTGCTGCTGGATATCTCCATGGAATAATCAATAATTTATCAATTAAAGAGTGCTTAATTAAAGGCACAGGATTATCGTCTAAAATAATACAAAAAATTGGTGCTAGAATTTAATTTATAAAATAACCATCTTGATCATGGTTAATAAAACTATGATCTTCAAAATGTTTAATCATTTTTTTTCTAAGCCTATAAATATGTGTTTCTACTGTATGCGTTTCTAAATCATTGGAATGACCCCAAACTGTTTTTTGTATTGTTTTAAGATCTGCCCTTTTGTGAGAATTAATAAATAGAATTAAATCACTCTCTTTTTCGGTTAAATTTAAACTTTTATTTTCAAAAAATATTTTTCTTGAATTCAAATCTAAAGTGTATTTTGTAATTTTATGCTCTGATTGAGCTTGAAATTGTTTTTTTAGAAAATTTAAATTGATTATTTCAACTAATTTTGAGATTTTTATTGGTAAATTATCAATAATGGTGCAGTTTTTAATTTTTTCATTGAATCTAGTGCTGATAATTAAATAGTTTTTATATTTTTCAAAATTAATTTTTTTATGACTTTTTGTATCAATATATTCTAATTCAAAATAAAAATTTTCCTTAATTTCATTTATTATATTAAATAGATTTAACGAATTATATACAAATAGAGTTTTTTTAATCATAATGTTTATATGAAAATTATAATTGTAAAGAAAGATACACTTTTATACGACGAATTTAAATTTAAATGTTCGATAGGTAAAAATGGAAGAACCACAAAAAAAATTGAAGGTGATAATAAAACACCTAAAGGTCTTTATGCTTTGGGCCCATTATATTTTAGGAAAGATAGAGTTTTCCAAATATCTACCAAACTTAAAAAAATAGAAATAAAGTCAAATTTTGGGTGGTGTGATGATGTAAAAAGCAAATTTTACAACAAACTTATCAAAATAAATAATAAAATAAGGCACGAAAAACTGTATAGAAATGATAAAAAATACGATCTTTTAATTCCAATTAAATATAATACAAAAAAACCTAAAAAAAATAAAGGTAGTGCAATTTTTATACACTTAACAAGTAACTATAAAAAAACACAAGGCTGTGTAGCAATTAAGAAAAAGAATATGTTAATATTGCTGAAGCTAATTGATAAAAAAACTAAAATTAAAATTATTTAAGATCTGTCACCAAATATCTTAGAACCAATTCGTATATAAGTGGCACCACAACCAACAGCCTCTAGATAATCCTCTGACATTCCCATACTTAAATCTTCAACATTAAGTGTTTTTTTTAATTTTACCATTTCATTAAAATAGTTTTTTACTGATTCATGTTGAGGGGGTAGACACATCAATCCTACGATATTAAGATTTAACTCTCGAGTACATTTTTCATAAAAATTTTTTAATTCACTAATATTTATTCCAGATTTTTGGGACTCATTTCCAATATTCACCTGAATAAAAATTTTTAAATTTTTATTTTTTTTTATTTGTTCTGACGCTATTTTTTCTGCTAATTTAATATTATCTAAAGAATGAATATAATCAAACAAAGGAACTACATACTTTACTTTATTTGTTTGGAGTTTTCCTATCATGTGAAGTTTCAAACTTTTATTTAATTTTTTAATATCAGACCATTTATCAACAGCCTCCTGAACTTTATTTTCACCAAAATGAATCTGGCCGTTTTCTATTAGTGGATTAATTTCTGACATTGGAAATGTTTTACTTACTGCAATAATTTTTAAATTTTTTACTAAACCAAATTTTGACTTTATCTGGTCGTTTATTAAAGCTAAGTTATTAATACTGTTATGCAAAAAAAATCCTTTAAAATTTATAATTTTGTTAATGAATTTAATTTATCAGATTTGCAACAATTAAGTAAAGATATATGCATAATTTATAGGAATTATGACAAAATTAATCATCTAGAAAATATTCTAAAGCTAAAAAAGTATTGTAAAAATAAAAAAATTAAATTTTATCTTTCAAATGATATTAAGCTTTCAATAAAATTAAAATTAGATGGCGTTTATATTCCGTCATTTAATAATAAAATTAATTATGTTCAAAATTACAGTTTACCTAAAAATTTTGATGTAATTGGATCTGCTCATAATATGGCTGAAATAAATGTAAAACTTAGACAAAAGTGTAGTGAGATTTTTTTATCACCAGTTTTTAAAGTAAATAAATCTAAAAAATTTTTAGGTATAAATAGGTTTAATTTAATGACTTTAAATAAAAAAGCTTATTTTATTGCTCTTGGGGGTATTAATGAAAAAAATTATAAAATGATAAAATTACTAAAAACAAATGGATTCGCCTCTATCAGTTGGATAAAAAAAAACGGCCTAAGTAAACTTAGGCCGTTTTAAATTTAAATTAACAATTTATTAAAACGCAAAAGTTAATTGGAACTCAGTCATTTCGTCTTGACCAGCAGAACCACCAGCATTGTCTTTAGTATTATTAATTATACCAAGTTTCATACCACCTGCAGTATAAGATATACCGATACCTGTGTTCTCTTCATCTAGAGTTGTAGCATCAAATTCAGTATCTGAAATACCATAACCAACACTTATGTTATCGTTTACTGCAAAACTTACACCCATAGCAGTTCTCTCGATATCATTGCTTGCACCTTGTTGGTCAACTTCTGTAACCTGATAACCAACAGATACTCCATTCATAGAGTAAGTTGCATACATAGTTTCGATATCATCTTCAGTATTTGCTGCAGACATATCAGTTGCAACACCACCACCAATGTTTAAACCTTCAACTAGGTTTGGCAATTGTACTGCCATTGAAGTAGTAGCTTCAGATTGTTCATAGTTCATTGCAGCTGAAATAATTGCTCCACCAACTGTAGTTTTATAACCTAATCTGTCTCCAGCGTGAGGTGACGCAACACCTTGTTGAGGTGTTCCATGAGTTCCTAAATCATCCCATGGTTGCTCACCACCATTTGGTACCATATCTTGAATTGTACCAATACCAGCAGTGTTATAGTTTGTTAAAGTTAACACACCCATATCACCCATATCAAGTGTTACACCCTGAGATGTTAAAGCACCACCAGCTAATGCTTGTAAATAGCTTACTGTCATTCCATTATCTAATTCACCTGAACCAGTAAATGAAACTGTTGTGTTCTGTGCAAATGCGTCATCACTTAAACCATCTACGTTAGTTGTTGATTGGTATTCCATTCTAGCTGTACCACTTACTGAAAGATCACCTGCTTGTGCAAATGTCGTTGCAGCCAGTGTTCCTGCTAAAGCAGTCAAACCGATTTTTTTGAAGTTTGTCATTATTACTCCTTTTGTTATTGTTGTAATTACAAACAGAGTGTTTTTAGCAAAATGATTATTTTTTACATAAAATTAATGCTTTTTATCTAATATTAGTTATATAGTGTTGCAAAATTACAACACTAATTTTGTAACATCTTTAAAATATCAATTATGTAATTTAAGAAAAACCCTGTAAACCTCTTTAAAATTGAAACAAAATATTATGCAATTATTAAAAATATTACTACTATTGCAAATTATTATTTCACTAAATGCATGTGGTCCATTAGCTTATAAAAAAGTAGATTCTCGAGAAGTTTCTTGGGATCCAGATGAAAGAGTAAAAAAAAATATTGAAGAAGGTAAGTCATTTAAACTTTTTGATACCGAAAAAGGGTTTGGTGGAACTACAACTTATGAATTTGCCAGTTCAAACGAACTTTGGCGAGCAACTTTAGATACTATTGATTTTATGCCATTAACAACTGCTAACTATAGTGGTGGTATAATTGTAACTGACTGGTATTCTGATAATCAAAACTTAAATCAAAATGTAAAAATTACAGTTAGATTTTTAACTAATGAAATAAGATCAGATGCTTTAGATTTAAAAATTTTCTATAGAAATTGTGACTCTTTAAATAAATGCAAAGTTATAGAAAAAGAAGGTAATTTATCCAAAGAGTTAAAAAAAGAAATTTTAAAAAAAGCAACCATTTATCAACAACAAGCTAAAGCTAAAAAAGATAAAAAAGATTAACCTATAAATTAATTTTTAAGTTTGTGGAAAGATATAATTTTAAAACTGTCGAAGAAAACTGGCAAAAATATTGGGAAGAAAATAAAACCTTTTCTACAAAATTAGATAAGAATAAAAAAAAATTTTATTGTTTAGAAATGTTTCCATATCCTTCTGGAAAAATCCATATGGGACATGTAAGAAATTATACTATTGGTGACGTACTTGCGAGATATAAATCTCTTCAAGGATATAATGTTTTACATCCCATGGGGTGGGATTCATTTGGTATGCCTGCAGAAAATGCTGCTAGACAAAATAATTTAAGTCCAAAAGATTGGACCGAGTCAAACATCTCAAATATGAAATCTCAACTTAAGAGACTTGGTCTTTCAATAGATTGGGATAGAGAAATATCAACATGTTCGGTAGATTACTACAAACATCAACAAGAATTTTTTTTAGAGTTATATGATAAAGACCTTGTATATAGAAAAGAACAAGATGTTAATTGGGATCCGGTCGATCAAACTGTTCTTGCCAATGAACAAGTAATTGATGGTAAAGGTTGGAGATCAGGGGCTCAAGTTGAGAGAAAAAAGTTAAATCAATGGTTTTTTAATATAACTAAATTTTCAAATGAGTTACTTGAAAGTTTAAATACTCTCGAGCAATGGCCTAATAAAGTTAAGACAATGCAGAAGAATTGGATTGGAAAATCCTTTGGTTGTGAAGTAAAATTTCCAATATCTTCTTCATCGAAAATAGTTAAAGAAATTAAGTGCTTCACTACCAGACCAGATACATTATTTGGCTTATCTTTTTTAGCGTTATCCGTTGATCATCCATTATCAAAATTTTACAAGCAAGATGAAGAGTTTATAAAATTTAAGAAGAGATGTTCTGAAACAGGTACTACCGAAGAATCAATTGCAAATGCTGAAAAAATTGGGTTTGAAACTGACCTTATAGCAGTTAATCCTTTAGATGAAAATATTAAGGTACCAGTGTATTTTGCGAATTTCGTCTTAATGGATTATGGATTAGGTGCAGTTTTTGGATGTCCTGCACACGATCAAAGAGATCTAGACTTTGCATGTAAATATAAACTTAGTGTTAAAACTGTTGTTACTCCAAAAAAAGATGATTTAAAATTTAAGGTTACTGATGAAGCTTATACTGGTCCTGGATATATATTTAATTCAAGTTTCTTGGATGGCCTAAAATGTCCTGAGAACTCTATTATTAAAACCATTGAACATCTTGAAAAAAATGGACTTGGTGAAAAAAAAATTAATTTTAGGTTAAAAGATTGGGGTATTTCAAGGCAAAGATATTGGGGTTGTCCTATACCTATAATATACGATGAAAATAACAATCCACAAAAACTTCCTAAAGAAATGTTACCTGTTGAGCTTCCTCAAATAGATAAATTGCAAGCAACAGGTAATCCTCTTGATAGAGAAAATAAATGGAAAAATATAACAATTGGTGAAAAAAAATATACAAGAGAAACTGACACTCTTGACACTTTTGTAGACTCTTCTTGGTATTTTTTAAGGTTTTGTTCTCCCAAAAATAGTGAGTATGGATTTTCTTATGAAGATATTAATTATTGGATGCCCGTTGATCAATACATAGGGGGAGTTGAACATGCTATATTGCATCTTTTGTATTCAAGATTCTTCATGCAAGCTCTTACATACAAAAATGATAAGTTAAATATTACAGAACCTTTTAAAGGTCTTTTTACTCAAGGAATGGTTTGTCATGAAACATACAAGGATCAGGAAAACAATTGGGTAAGCCCAGATGAGATTATTTTAAAAGATGGAAAAAAATATCTTAAACATAATCCTTCAAAAGAGGTTAAAGTTGGACCATCAGAGTCAATGTCAAAATCAAAAAAAAATACTATAGACCCAGAAAATATAATTAATAATTATGGTGCAGATTCTGTCAGATTGTTTATTTTATCTGATAGTCCGCCGGAAAAAGATGTTCAATGGTCAGAAGAAGGTATTGCAGCGTCACATAAATTTATTCAAAAGTTGTGGACCTTACACACAAAGATTGTTGAAGAAATTAGTAAAGATCATTTAGAAAATGTAGATGATGAATTAGTAAAATTCACAAATAAATTTATCAAGAAAATTAGCAATAATTTAGAAAATTTTAGTTACAATATAATTGTAGCCAATCTTCACGAGATGTATTCTTATCTAATCAAAGAGATTAGCAAAGGTTATCAAAAAGAAACAATTTTAGAAAATTATAAAAAAATTCTTATTACTATGAACCCAATAATACCCCATCTTTCTAACGAATGCCTAAAAATCATTAATAATAAAGATAAAATTACATGGCCAAGTTATGATGAAAAACAAATTAAAGAAAGTTCTTGTCTAATTGTTATTCAAGTAAATGGAAAAAAAAGAGGACTAATAACAACAGATACTAACTCATCTGAAACTGAAATAATAAGACTGGTTTATGAAGATCAAAAAATAGCAAAGTATCTTGTAAAAAATAAAATAAAAAAAAAGATTTATATTAAAAATAAACTTATAAATATAATTATATAAATTCATTATGAAAAATTTAACATTAACTTTTATATTATTATTTTTATCCAGCTGTGGTTATTCTTCTATCTATAAAAATCAACAATCATTAGATTTTCAGTTAAATATAATTGGAGCAGAGGGTGATTATGAAATGAATAATTTTATTAAAAATGAAATAAGATTATATTCAGACAAAGACTCGCTAAATATTTACAATCTAAAAATTGATACTAATTATGAAAAAGAGGTGCTAACAAAGAATTCTTCTGGGGTAATTACAGATTTTAATCTTTCTGTGGTCTCAGTGTTTTCGATAAATTTTAAAAATAAAAATAGTAATTTTAAATTTGAAGAAAATATTAATATTCAAAATCAAACAGATACTTTTGAACAAAATACGTATGAGAGAAATATTAAAAGAAATTTTGCATCTTCTATAAGAGAAAAATTAATTTCAGCGATCTCGGATATAAATGATAATTAAATCTTATGAGCTTAATAAATTAAATTTTAATCAAAATAAATTAATTTTATTTTATGGTAAAAATGAAGGTTTAAAAAATGAAACAACAAATAATTTATTTAAAAATAAAAATACTATTTCAAAATATGAAGAAAAAGAAATTTTAGAAAATACAAATATTTTTTTGGAAGATTTATTTTCTAAATCACTTTTTGAGAATGAAAAAATAATAATTATAAAAAGAGTTACAGATAAAATATTAAAAGTTATGGAAGAAATTGGAGAAAAAAAAATAGAAGATGTCAAAATTATTCTTAATGCTGATGTTTTAGAAAAAAAATCAAAATTAAGATCTTTTTTTGAAAAAAGTAAAAAACATGTTTGTGTTGCTTTTTACCCAGATACAAATCAAGTACTTTCAAAATTAACTTATAATTTTTTTCACCAAAAGAAAATTTCTATATCACCCGCTAATATCAACCTAATAGTTAACAAATGTAATGGAGATAGAGAAACCTTATTTAAAGAACTTGATAAAATAGAATACTTCAGCAAAAATGGAAAAAAAATTACAGAAGAAAGTATAATAAAATTAACTAATTTAATTGAAAATCACAGCATTTCTGATCTTGTTGATAATTGTTTGGCAAAAAATAAAAAGAAAATTATTAACATCTTAAATGAAAATAATTTTAGCAATGAAGATTGCATTATGATCACAAGATCTTTTTTATTAAAATCAAAGAAAATACTTAAACTTTCTAGTGAATTTAAATCAAATAAAAATATAAATTTAACAATATCGTCTGCAAAACCACCAATTTTTTGGAAAGATAAAGAAATTACTAAACAACAAATTTATAAATGGACACCTGAGAATATTAGAAAATTAATATACAAATTACATGAGATAGAATTATTAGTGAAAAAAAATATAAATAATTCGATTAATTTAATTACAGACTTTGTTTTAGATCAATCCTCTTCAAATACTAATAATTAGACTTAATAATATCTATTATTTTATTCAATTGATCTAGGTCTTTATATTCAAAAGAAATTTTTCCTTTATTTCTCTTGTTATTTTTTATTTCTACATTTAATCCAATTTTATTTAATACTGAAAGTTCGAGAGCAATAATATTAGCATCTTTTGTAATTTTTGACTTTTGTCTTTTCTTTTTAAACAATTGAACAAAATTTTCTGCCTGTCTTACTGAAAGTTTATTTTCTATAATTTTATTAGCAACAAAACTTGCATTATCTAGACCTACTAAAATCTTAGCATGTCCTGCTGACAATTTATTTGACTCTATCAATTTTATAACTTCGTTTGGTAAAGTTAATATTCTTAATGAATTAGATATATAGCTTCTACTTTTACCAATAAATTTTGATACTTTTTCTTGATCATAAGAAAAATCATCAATCAACCGTTTATAGCCTTGTGCTTCTTCCAACGGATTTAAATCATGTCTTTGAACATTTTCAACTATTGCAAATTCTAAAGATTTTAAATCATCTGCCTCCGTGATCACTACGGGAACTTTATGAATCCCTGCCTTCTGCGCTGCCAGCCACCTTCTCTCACCTGCAATTATTTCAAATTTTGAATTTTCATTATTTGATTTTCTAACTATAATCGGTTGAATCATTCCTTTTTCTTTTATGGAATTTGTTAAATCTTCCAAATTTGCCTCATCAAAATTCTTTCTTGGTTGATATTTGTTTGGAACCAAATCACTTACTGGTAGTAGATTTTTTTGAACCTCTACTTTAGTTTCACCAATTAGTGATGATAAACCTCTTCCAAGACCTTTTTTAATTTTATCCATTATGCGACACTCCCGATTGTTGACTCTTGATTTATAAATTCATCAGTAAAACTAAAATAAGATTTACTGCCAGGACAAGATTTGTCATAAATTAAAACTGGCATTCCATGAGAGGGTGCCTCTGATAATCTTACATTTCTTGGAATTACTGTTGAGTAAACTTTTTCACTAAAATAGTCTCTAGCTTCTTTTTCAACTTGTGAAGAAAGCTTATTTCTTTTGTCATACATAGTTAAAAGGATCCCTCTAATTTTTAAATCTGGATTTAAGCTTACTTTTATCCTCTCAATAGTTTTCATGAGTTGGGTTAGACCCTCAAGAGCAAAGAATTCTGTCTGTAAAGGTACCAGAAGTGAATTTGAACAGACGAGCGCCATAACAGTTAGAAGACTTAAGGAAGGTGGACAATCAATCAGCACATAGTCATATAATCCTTTAGAATTGTTTAAATAAGCGATTAATTTAGCCTTTAATATGAAAGCTCTATTACTATCGTCAGCTGTTTCGACCTCAAGTCCTGATAGATCTACATTAGAGGTGATAATATCTAAATTTTCAAACTGTGTCCTCTTGATTATCTCATTAATCTTTTTTGTTCCATTCAGTACACCATAAATTGTATCACTTGAGTTGTCCATGTTGGATAATCCAAGACCTGTAGTTGCATTTCCTTGGGGATCCAAATCAATGACTAGAATTTTTTTATTAAGTTGAGTTAATCCTGCAGCTAAATTTATAACAGTTGTTGTTTTTCCTACCCCACCCTTTTGATTTATTACTGATATAATTTGCATTTAGTTTTTCTTGTATCCTTTTTTATTTTTCTTACTAATTTTTTTTATGTTTAATAAAAATGAGTCTTCACTTGTTACACTTTTTTTTTCTATGTATTCTAAGTTCCAATCATCTTTAGATTTATCAAATATTTTTTTTCCATTCTCTCCCATAAAAAAAATTAAATTTTTATATTTTGAAAAATTTTCATAAACTAAATCTAAAATAACTGGCATTGGTTTGAAAGCTCTCGACATAATCGTACCTGTTTCTAAATTTTTTATTTCAAAAATATTTTTTTGAAAAACTTTTGTATTTAAATTTAGTTTTTTTGAAACTTCCTCTAAAAAATGGCTTTTATGGTAGCTTTTTTCGTATAGATGCACATCCATTTTATTTTTCATGCTTTTGAGTATAATTGCGACTACAATTCCAGGTAAACCACCTCCAGATCCTAAATCTGTGGTTGTATTGCAATTAAAGTCAACAAAATCAATAATTTGTGCAGAATCAACTATATGACGCTCAATTATAGCTTTTTTTGATGATGTATTTTGTCCAATTATGTTAATTTTTTTATTTTTTTCAATAATCATGGATATATAGTTTTCAAAGTCTAAAAATGTTTCACGTGAAACATTTAAGTCATTTAATTTTGAATATGATTTTAAAATTTCTTGATCCATTAAGCTATATGCTTAATAGACTTTCTTTTAACGTGTGACAACAAAATATATACGGCAGCTGGAGTAATTCCATCAATTCTTAGTGCTTGACCCATTGTTTTTGGTCTAATTTCCTTAAATTTAGCTTTAACCTCATTTGACAGACCTGAAAGACCGTCATAATTTATTTTATCTGGAATTGTTAGGTTTTCATCTCTTTTAAATGCTAAAATATCAGCTTTTTGCTTCTTCAAATAACCTCTATAATGAGCGTTAATTTCTACCTGATCATCTATTTCGTTGCTATAAAAAGGTATATCAGGCCATATTTCTCTAATTTTATTCATATCAACTCCTTTTTGGGTTAATATTTCATTAGAAGATCTTAAAATACCATCTTTTGCTATTTTTATACCAAATTCATCAGCTTTATTAGGTGAGATAGTTGATTGACCCATTTTTATATTAATTTGTTTAATTTTGTCGAATTTATCTAAATAAACAGCCTTTCTTACATCACCAATTAATCCGATTTCTATTCCTTTTGCAGTTAATCTTTGATCTGCATTATCAGATCTTAGGCTTAATCTATATTCAGCTCTTGATGTAAACATTCTGTATGGTTCAGACACACCTTTGGTCACTAAATCATCTATCATTACTCCGATATAAGCATCTGATCTATCAAGTATGAAAGGTTCTAATTTTTTAACTGATAAAGCGGCATTTATCCCGGCTATAAGACCCTGGGCCGCGGCTTCTTCGTAACCTGTTGTTCCATTAATCTGGCCTGCAAGGTAAAGATTACTAATCTTCTTAGTCTCGAGAGTTAAAAACAGCTCTCTTGGATCTATATAGTCATATTCTATAGCATATCCAGGTCTAATAATAGAAACATTTTCTAAACCACTGATATTGTTACATATTTCTTGCTGTACATTGGCTGGAAGTGATGTGGAGATGCCATTTGGGTAAATTGTATAGTCATTTAGCCCTTCAGGCTCTAAAAAAATCTGGTGTCGACCCTTATCAGCAAATTTTACTATCTTGTCTTCAATAGATGGGCAGTATCTAGGTCCAACACCTTGTATGCTACCAGAGTACATAGCACTCTTAGATAAATTTTTTTCAATAATTTTATGAACCTTATCGTTAGTATAAGTCATACGACATGAAACTTGTTTGTTGATATTTTTTTTTGTTAAGAAAGAAAAAAAATAAGGATCATCATCTGCAAACTGTTCTTCTAAATTTTCATAATTAATTGTTCTTGAGTCAAGTCGAGGAGGGGTACCTGTTTTTAGTCTACCTATTTTAAAATTGTATTTTTCTAATTGTTCACTTAATCCTGTTGAAGGTTTCTCATCATACCTTCCAGCTGGTGTTCTTTCATCACCTATATGTATCAAACCATTTAAAAAAGTGCCCGTCGTTAGTATTAACTTAGAACATAAAACTTTCTTACCTTCTTTAGTCGCAAAGCCAATTATTGTGTTTTTACTAAAAATAAACTTAATTACAGGATCAGAAAAAATACTTAAATTACAGTAGTTTACAAGTTTTTCTTGCATATACTTACGATATAAAAATCTATCTGATTGAGTTCTTGGTCCTCTTACAGCTGGACCTCTACTTCTGTTTAATAATCTAAATTGTATACCCGATTTATCTGCAACTTCACCCATAACACCATCAAGAGCATCTATTTCTCTAACTAAGTGACCTTTGCCTAAACCACCTATTGCTGGATTGCATGACATCTCTCCAATTGTTTCTATCTTATGAGTGAATAAGGCACTGTTAACTCCTAGTCGTGCAGAAGCTGCTGCAGCTTCACAGCCTGCATGGCCACCACCTATTACAACAACATCAAACGATAAATCATTTTTCATAAGGTAAATTTATAACTGATTATTAAATTTACAAGGCGCGTATAGTTTTGCTTTAATAAGCTTTAATTATCAACGTTTTTTAGTTTAAAAAGCTTTAAAACAAAGGAAATAAGGTATTATTTACCTATACAAAAATCGTTGAAAATACTGCCTAATATCTCCTCAACATCGACTTTTCCAACAATCATACCAAGATGTCTAGTGGCTAACCTTAAATCCTCTGCAGCTTTATCAAAATCTTCAACTTCATTTTTTTTATTGAAATTTTTAAGATGCTCCAAACATTGTTCAAGATGTTGTCTATGTCGTTCTCTTGTAATTAAAATATCATCACTTGTTATAAATTTATTTTTTAAATTTTTTTTTATTTTTAAAATTAATTCATCGATGTTTAAATTTTTTTTAATTGAAATTAATACATGATTTAGTTTTTTAATTTCAGGTTCAATATCTCCATCTAAAAGATCTGATTTATTTATTACTAAGATTGCATTTTCGTCTAATAAACCCTTTAAAACATCAGTAAAATCAAGGTTTTTGGCATCAACGACAACTAGCTTCAAATCTGCTTCCTCTGCTCTACTAAAAGATAATTTAATACCTTTTTTTTCTATTTCATTTTTAGACTCTCTTATGCCAGCTGTGTCAGAAACAACTACTGGAAAACCATCTATATTAAGATGCGTTTCAATTACATCTCTTGTTGTTCCTGCAATCTCTGAAACTAGTGCAACATCTCTGTTTGATAGATGATTTAGGAGACTAGATTTACCTGCATTGGTTGGTCCAATGATTGCTATCTTAAAACCTTCCCTAATTCTTTCTCCAACTTTTTGATCATCTAAAATATTTTTAATATTTGTTAAAACCTCATTTGAACTTTTTTTAATTTCTTTCAAAATTTCATTGGGCAGATCTTCATCTGGAAAGTCTATTTTAGCTTCAACATGAGATAATATTTTTAAAAGTTTTTCTCTTAAAAAATCGAATTGATCAGCAGATTTTCCATTCATAATTTTGATTGCTTGCTTTCTTTGAATTTCAGTTTCAGCAGAAATTAAATCAGCTATACTTTCTGCTTTAAGTAAATTTATTTTTCCATTTTGAAATGCAAGCTTTGTAAACTCACCGGGTTCTGCTAAGCGACAACTTTCAACTGTGGAAATAGAAGAGTGGATAGCATCTATTACTGCTTTGCTTCCATGTACTTGTATTTCAGCCATATCTTCACCTGTGTAGCTCTCAGGCCCGGGAAACCACAATAATATACCCTCATCAATTAGTTCAGAAGTGTTGATTTGATTGATCTTTCTTAATGTTGCTACTCGTGGTTTTGGTAAACTTTTATTGGTTAATAGTTCTAAGATTTTTGAGGTCTCTGGTCCCGAAACTCTTATAATCGCAATACCAGAAATACCTGGACCACTTGAGAGAGAATAAATTGTCATTATAATTTAATTATAAGTTAACTAAGGCTAAACTTAAATTAAATTTTCAAACATTTCCTTTAAATGATCTTGGTATTTATCACTAGAACGTACTGATGAGCTATAAACTGCTTGACGAGCTTGAGATATGCTAACTGTCTTAATTGGCGTTTTAGAATTTTTGTGATGATTAAAACAATTGTCATCCAATTCCAATTCGCAAAACTCTAATAATTTTTCTATTTCAATTTTTTTGTCAGATACAAGTTTTTCATACTCAATGGTATGAATGAATTCTGGTATTTTTGAATACCAAAATTTCATTAAGGAACTATAATTATTATGATAATTAGAGATG
>CABXRY010000010.1 GCA_902514755.1 uncultured Pelagibacteraceae bacterium | reverse complement strand
ATAACAAAGCAATAGAAACCATTTGTAAAACAGTTTTTAATTTAGCAAGATTTGAAACAGGCAGTTTGATTTTGCCTTTAGCTAAAAATTCTCTAAGTCCTGAAATTAAAATCTCTCTAGTGAGAATAATAATTGCTGCAATAACTTCGTAATGTCTAATTGTACCATCCATAACCAAAAGAATTAATGCAGTTGCAACTATAATTTTATCTGCTATTGGGTCTAAAAGTTCTCCAAGCTTAGACTCTTCTCCAAGCATTCTAGCCAGCATTCCATCTAAAAAATCAGTGAATGATGCTACTATAAACAAAATTAAGGCTGTTAAATCTCCATAAAAACCAGGAAGATAGAAGGCTAAAACAAAAAAGGGTACAATGATTATTCTACCAATTGTCAATATATTAGGAATTTTTCTAAGCATAATTATTCGTGAAAAAAGTTATATATCTTTTTTGCTACTTTTTCCTCAACACCTTCTACAGATTTAATCTCATCAAAACTAGCAGACTCAACAGCTCTAGCTGATCCAAAATGGTTTAATAACGCCTTTTTTCTAATAGCTCCTATACCATCGATTTGATCCAATAATGATTTTGATAATCCTTTAGCTCTTTTGGCTCTATGTGAAGTAATTGCAAATCTATGAGCCTCATCTCTAAGTCTTTGCATAAAGAATAAAGTTGGATCATTTTTTTCAAATTTGTAACTTTTGCCATTATAAAAAAAAGTTTCATCACCACTATTTCGCATTTTACCTTTTGCAATAGCGATCATAGGAAGATCATATAAACCAAGTTCATTTAATACCTCTTTAGCAGAAGAATACTGTCCTTTTCCTCCATCTATTAGTATTAAGTCTGGCAATGTTAAATAATTACCCTTTTCTAAAATTGCTCTTTTAAATCTTCTGGACAAAACTTCTTTAAGCATCGCAAAATCATCTTGTTCAGCACCTTTTGTTTTAATATCGAATTTTCTATATCTCTTTTTAATAAAACCTTCATTTCCAAATGTAACCATTGCACCTACACTGTTAGTTCCTGAAATATGACTGTTGTCATAAACTTCCACTAGGTTGATAATATTTTTTAGATCAAATTTTTTAGTAACACCCTCAAATAAATTTTTGTTATTGTTTGTTTCATAAAGCTTTCTATTTAATGACTCTTTTGCATTTTTTTCTGCCATTGCTACAACTTTTGCTTTAGTTCCTTTTTTAGCTGTATTTATAGAAATAGTATTACCTTCTTTTTTACTTAGAGTTTCTTCAATTAGTTTTTTATCTTTGATATCACTATTTATAATAACTAATTTTGGAACAGTTTTATTTTCATAAAATTGCATTAAAAAAGAAGACATAATTTCTGAAATACTTTGATCAGGATCATGTTTAGGAAAATAAGCTTGGTTTCCCCAATTTTGTTTTGATCTATAAAAAAATACCTGAATACAAGCTTTACCAGACTCTTTATAAGCAGCGATAACGTCAGCATCAATTAGATTTGCTTCATTAATTCTTTGTGAAGATTGAATAATATTTAAAGATTTTATTCTATCTCTGAAAATTGAAGCTTTTTCGTAATCAAGCTCGTCACTTGCAGCTTCCATCTCTTTTGAAAGATTTTTTTGAATATCTCTTGATTTGCCAGATACAAATTGAATAGCTTGATCCACTGTTTTTCTATAATCAGATTTATCAATGTAGCCTACACAAGGACCAGAACATCTTTTAATTTGATAGAGAATACATGGTCTTTTTCTATTTTTAAAAGTTCCGTCATCACAAACTCTTAAATGAAATATTTTTTGAAGCATTTTAATAGTCCAATTAGCAGTACCTGCTGATGCAAAAGGACCAAAGTAAAATCCTTCTTTTTCTTTTTTACCCCTATGCTTCATGACCCTTGGCCATTGTTCTTTTTCCCCAATAAATATAAATGGAAATGACTTATCGTCTTTAAGTAAAATATTAAATTTTGGTTTATGTTTTTTGATTAGATTAGCCTCTAAAAGTAAGGCTTCACTCTCATTAGCGGTAGTTGTGATCTCAATTTTGAATGTTTGAGACAACATTCTTTCTGTTCGAATGATATGATTTTTCTCTGCTACATAGCTTTTTAGCCTATTTGGAAGGTTTTTAGCTTTTCCAACATAAAGAATATCATCTTTATGATTGAGCATTCTATAAACGCCAGGGCTTTTAGGAATTAGAGGAAGTTCTTTTTTAATTACTTCTTTTCCAAGTTCAGAGCTTTTCATGACTTCTTTTTTTGGTAATTTGGATACCAACGGATGAACAATCTTTTAAGATTTCTAATTTTTCAATTTTAAGCATTATTTTGCCAATTCTCTTATCTTTAAACAAAACATCAAAAACATCCTCTGCAAGTGTTTCTAAAAAATTGTAGTGCTTATTTTTGGTAAGTTTTTTGATTAATTTTACAACTTGTCCGTAATTTACAATAGATTTGATATCTTTGTCACTTGTTGGTTTTTTATCCTCATAATCAATTTCTAAACTAAATTTAACTTTTTGAGGTTTTTCTTTTTCAAAGTCATAATAACCAAGTTTTAAATCTAATGTTAATTCTTTAATAAGAATCTTTTTTTCATAATTAAATAAACTTTTACTTTTATCTATTTTTATAATTTTTAAATTATTTTTTTTCATTTTTTAAAGTCTTGATGAAATATATTTTTTAATTAGTGGGTGATAATGCATAAAACAATCAGCATGATTTATTATATGAAGATCTTTTAATGGTTCCTCCCAATTTGATCCAGCTGTATTACATTTTTTTCCATTAACTTTTTTCTTTTCAGAAACTACAACTCTCTTAACGTTTGGAATATCATCCATCCAATCAGAGGTTAATCCCTCATAAGGATCCATAGGATGGGTAAAAATTAAAATTGGTGCATTTCCTTCTTTAATTATATCAATCTGTGCTTGTCTCCATTCAGCCATACCAGGATATTTTTTATGAAATTTTTCCATAGCTTTTTCATAACCGTCTTTCTTTACTTTATATTTTTTTGATAAATTCCAAAAACACGCAGGCATTAATGATATACCTCCACCTACTTCGTTCATATATTTTGCTGTTAACCTCAGAGTTGCCCATCCTCCACAAGAATGACCTGACATAAAAATTTGTTTCTTTGGTACTCCTAAGTTGGTAAATTTTTTAATAACCTCCAAATTACCCTCAACTCTTCGATCCATTTTTGAGGTTCCTGGATAAGGACCTTCCCATTTTTTCATCCACATTCCTCTTTTTCCTAATTTAGCACCTAAATCGCCTTCAAGTTGGCCTTGGCAGTGAATATAAACCATAA
The DNA here is from genome assembly GCA_902514755.1 of uncultured Pelagibacteraceae bacterium. GTDB lineage: Bacteria > Pseudomonadota > Alphaproteobacteria > Pelagibacterales > Pelagibacteraceae > Pelagibacter. The sequence continues at coordinate 30,630 of CABXRY010000010.1, read as the reverse complement.
TTTCCTTACCATTTATTTTATCACCAGCTAGCTGGGCCCAATTTCTAAGCTCTCGTATCCAGAAGCAATTTTTTGATTTAACATCGTTTACATCAGAACCATGATTATAAATTATTATTATTTTATCTTCAGGGTTCTTTACTTCAAAATTTTCATCAATTTTAATTTTATCTTTCCATTTATTTGTTGGTATTAAAAAACCATCTTTTTTTATACTTTCGATTGAATTTGCAACACCGCTGCCTAATATTAAACTAAGTATGATAAGTGCTAAAAATTTTTTCATTCTTTACCTCTCATAATATCAGGTGTCTGCCAATTTAGGTTTTGACCACTATCAATTGCTAAAACTTGACCTGTAATAGAACTGTTTTTAATAAAAAAGTCAACAGCATTACAAATTTCATTTACATCTACTTGTTTTTTTAAAGGTGTTGCCAAATATTGTTTTTTAAAATGTTTATTACTTTGTCTTTTATTTTTAATTGTTGGACCTGGGGCTATTCCATTCACTCTTATATTTGGAGCTAAACTCATAGCACTTGTTTTAGTTAAAGTATAAAGACCTGTTTTACTTATTGTGTAAGAAAAGAAGTAAGGAGTTAATTTAAATACCCTTTGATCAATAATGTTTATAATATTGTTATTTTTTCCCTTAATATTTTTTGCAAATTCTTTGGATAGCAATGCTGGTGTTCTTAAATTTGTTCTTAAATGATGACCCCAACTATCAGTTGTAAAATTTTCTAATTTGTCATTTTCAAAAAGAGATGCATTATTAATCAAGCAATCAAAATATTTTAATTTAGATTTTGCAAACTTGACTATCTTATTTACATCAGTTTCTTTGCTTAAATCTCCTTTAACCAAATAAATTTTAGTACCATTCTTTTCTAATTCTTTTTTTAAAGCCTCTGCTTTTAATTTAGATTTATTATAATGGATTAATATTTCTTTTTTTTGACCGGATAATTTTTTTGCAATAGCTGCACCTATTCTTGTAGCTCCACCAGTTATAATAATTTTTTTCATAAAATAATTAGGTTATTAAATTTTTTTCCATTTCTTTTTTCCTTTTTGAGCTCTTGTGCCTGGCAAACCCATTGTTGATCTACCTTTTGGATAAATTTTATTATTTGAACTATATTTTTTTACTTTAGGATTTAAAGTAATTTCTAATTCAGAAGCTTCTAGTTTTCTAATTTCATCTCTTATTTTAGCTGCTTCTTCAAACTCAAGGTTGGTTGCAGCTTCTTTCATTCTCTTATTAAGACTTTTTAAGTGTTTTTTAAGATTACCTCCAATATTTTCATCAGTACCAACTTTTACGTAATCTTTTTCGTAAACACTTTCAAGCACATCTCCAATTTCTTTCTTTATCGTTTTTGCATCAATCTTATGTTTTTTGTTATAGGCAACTTGAATGGTTCGTCTTCTATCAGTTTCTTTAATTGCGTTCTTAATGCTATTAGTTTCTTTATCGGCATAAAGAATAACTTTTCCATCTAAGTTTCTTGCTGCTCTTCCAATTGTTTGAATTAAAGAAGTTTCAGATCTTAAGAATCCCTCTTTGTCAGCATCTAAAATCCCAACTAGTGCACATTCAGGTATATCAAGACCTTCTCTTAATAGATTTATACCAACCAAAACATCAAATACTCCAAGCCTTAGATCTCTCATAATCTCAATACGCTCTAATGTGTCTATGTCTGAGTGCATATATCTTACTTTTATACCGTTTTCATGAAGGTATTCTGTCAGGTCTTCAGCCATCTTTTTAGTTAAAGTGGTTACCAGCACTCTGTAATTATTATCAATTACTTTTAAGCACTCATGCATTAGGTCATCTACTTGGTTTTTAGCAGGTCTAATTTCAACTGGAGGATCAATCAATCCGGTAGGCCTAATTACCTGTTCAACAAATTTATTTTTTGTTTGTTTTAACTCCCAAGGACCAGGCGTAGCTGATACAAAAACTGTTTGAGTTCTCATCGCATCCCATTCTTCAAATTTAAGAGGACGATTATCCATACATGAAGGTAGCCTAAAACCATACTCTGCAAGATTGCTTTTTCTTGATCTATCACCTTTATACATTCCATTTAATTGAGGAACAGTCACATGACATTCATCAACAAAAATAAGAGTGTTATCTGGAAAGTATTCAAATAGAGTAGGAGGTGGTTCTCCAGGTTTTCTACCTGATAAAAATCTTGAGTAATTTTCAATTCCAGCACATGAGCCAGTTGCTTCGATCATTTCTAAATCAAATTTTGTTCTTTCTTCTAATCTTTGTGCTTCAAGTAATTTGTTTTGCTCTTTAAATTTTTTTAAAGTTACTTCAAGCTCTCTTTTAATTTTAATTATTGCTTGTTCTACAGTTGGTTTAGGAGTGATGTAATGGCTATTCGCATAAACTTTAATTACATCAAGTTCATTTACCAAATCTCCTGTAAGTGGATCAAATTCTTCAATTTTTTCCAATTTATCTCCAAATAAACTTAATCTCCAAGCTCGGTCCTCTAAATGTGATGGAAAAATTTCTAAATATTCACCACGAGCTCTAAAAGTTCCACGATAAAAATTTTGATCATTTCTTTTATATTGAAGTGCTACTAAAGATTTAATTAATTCTTCTCTGTTATAATCATAATTAGTTTTTAAGCTTAAGGTCATCTTACTGTAAGCTTCGACAGAACCTAGACCATAAATACAGGATACACTTGAGACAATAACTACATCGTCTCTTTCAAGTAATGATCTTGTAGCTGAGTGACGCATTCGATCAATTTGCTCATTAATTGATGCTTCTTTTTCAATATAGGTATCTGAACGTGGAACGTAAGCTTCGGGAGTGTAATAATCATAGTAAGATACAAAATATTCAACTGCATTATCAGGAAAGAAAGATTTCATCTCTCCATAAAGTTGAGCTGCTAATGTTTTATTGGGTGCTAAAATTAATGCTGGTCTATTAGTTTTTTCAATAACTTTTGCCATCGTAAAAGTTTTTCCAGAGCCTGTAACACCAAGTAAAACTTGACTAAGCTGTTCTTTATTAGCACCATTTACCAACTGTTTAATTGCTTCAGGTTGATCACCAGCAGGCTTAAATTCGGTTTTCATTTGAAACCTTTTACCACCCTCTAGTTTTGGGCTTATTGCAGGATTTTTATTCTGCACAGCTGTAATTAGATCTTGATAAGTGTTCTGCATTATTTATAAAACTATTAGATTAAAATTATATTTCAATGAGCATAATATCAGATAGTTTAAAAAGAATTAAACCATCACCAACAATAGCTGTTACGCAAAAAGCTAGAGAATTAAGAGCAGCAGGCAAGGATGTAATTGGCCTTGGTGCTGGTGAGCCTGATTTTGATACTCCAGATAACGTAAAAAATGCTGCTATAAAAGCTATAAAAAGTGGAGATACAAAATACACGGCTGTTGATGGAACACCTGCTTTAAAGAAAGCAATTACAGATAAGTTTAAAAGAGAAAATAAATTAAATTATTCAACCGATCAAATAACAGTTGGAACTGGTGGCAAACAGGTTCTTTATAATGCTTTTATGGCTACTCTAAACAAAGGTGACGAAGTAATTATTCCCGCTCCTTTTTGGGTATCCTATCCTGATATGGTTTTATTAGCAGGAGGAAAACCAAAAATAGTTAAATGTACAGAGAAAGAAGGATTCAAACTTACTGCATCAAAGTTAAAAAAAGCGATTACTAAAAAAACAAAATGGATAATTCTTAATTCACCATCTAATCCAACAGGCGCAGGCTACACAAAAAAAGAAATTCAAGATCTGGCAAAAGTTTTAATTAAAAATAAAAAAGTCCATATTCTAAGTGATGATATTTATGAGCATATTAAATATGACAACTTTAATTTTTATACAATCGCTCAAAATTCAAAATTAAAAGACAGAACTCTTACAATGAATGGTGTCAGTAAATCATACGCAATGACAGGGTGGAGAATAGGTTATGCTGCGGGCCCAAAAGAAATAATTAAAGCGATTGGTAAAATTCAATCACAATCTACATCTAATCCATCATCAATAAGCCAAGCAGCAGCTGTCGAAGCCTTAAATGGAAACCAAGGTTTTATTAAAAAAAGATCAAAAGCCTTTAAAGAAAGACGAGATTTTGTAGTTAAAAGCCTAAATAGGATAAAAGGAATTAATTGTTTAACACCTAACGGAGCTTTTTATGTTTTTCCAAGTTGTAAAGGGCTTTTAAATAAAAAAACAAAATTAAAAACAGATACTGAATTTGTTAAAAAATTATTAGAAAAATCGAATGTTGCAGTAGTACAAGGATCTGCATTTGGTTTAGATGGTTATTTTAGAATCTCTTATGCTACTTCAATGCAAAATTTAAAAAAAGCGATGGATAGAATTAAATCTTTTTGTGAAAGCTTATCTTAAGAAGTGAAAATAGCCTTATTATTTGGTGCATCTGGATTAGTTGGAAGTCATCTCTTAAATCAATTAATTAGCAATAACAATTATTCTAAGATTAAGTTATTTGTTCGTTCAGCAATAGATTTAAATGATTCAAAAATTGAAATTATTCAAACAGATTTTAATAATTTAGAAAATCATAGAGAAGATATTAAAGGGGATGACTGTTTTTTTTGTATTGGCACTACTAAGAAAAATTCTCCAGATAAAAATGAATACAAGAGAGTAGAACTCGAAGTTCCAAAACAAATTGCTCAAATAGCAAAATCAAACTTTGTAAATTCGTTTGTTTTTGTTTCATCTGGTTATGCAGATCCTAAAAGTTCAGGAGATTATTTAAAATTTAAGGGAGAAGTTGAAGAAGAATTAAAAAAACTTAATTTTCCAAAGCTTGGAGTTATGAGGCCTTCATTTTTGCTAGGTGACAGGAAGGAAAAGAGAGTTGGAGAAAAAATTGGTATTTTTATATTTAAACTTATATCCCCTTTATTATTAGGACCTTTAAAAAAAATGAAGCCAATTCATTCAGAAATTGTTGCAACGTCAATGATAAAAGTTGCAAATGAAGATTTACAAAAAAATACATTTGAGTCTAACGAAATAATGGAATTAACTAAGTAATACTATTTTTGATTTAATATCTTTTTAGCTGAGTCAGTTTTTTTTATCCATGATTTAGGAATAGTATCTACTCCTTTTAAAGCTGCAAAATAAGCTCCAATGAAATTAACTCTGGAACAATTACACCCACCAGCCTTAATTGTTCTTAAAATTGCACCTTTATAATTTGTTGAATTAATAATTGAGTGAATTGAACTATTAAAAGTCCCAGGATAGCTGCACGCCATTCCTAATTTTTTAACTACTTTTGCGTGAGGTTTTGATTTTAGTCTTTTCACTCTTTCAATGTCATCAACAACAATCTTAAAGTATGAATTTTTTTTAAACTTTTTTAAAAAGTCATTTATAGGATCCTTAGAACCTTTAAGAGCCAAATCTATCAGATTAAACTTAGCCAAAGCATACTTAAGGCTTATTTTTGAAACTGTGATTGTTGAGATAATTTTTTTTAAACTATTCAAATCATAACCATATAAAAAATAGGGTAGAGCAGCGCAGTAACCATCAGACTCATTTACTTTAATACCACCTGTCAATTTTTTTTTAGCCTTAATATTTTTAACTGTTTCAATAATATTTTGATGTATCCAAGGTCCTTTTATAATACCTCGCCAATCTTTAACTTTTCTATATTTAGCCCTAAGATTAAGGTTCTTCCAATACACACTTCCTGGACCAAAGTTTTTAGTGATATTCTTTTTAAATCTTTCTTCTATATTTTCATGTCCCTCAACCAATGTTTTAAACATGACTTGACCAACTTCATTATAGCCTGATACTTTTCCAGTTTTAATATTGTAAAAAGGACTTTTATTTTTTTTTAAAAAAGTAAAATCTTTCTTTCCTTTGATATAAATTAATAGTTTTTTCTGATTATAAACCCAATGCAGAGGTCTAGCTGCAGCATCAGCTACAGTTGCACCTAAGAAAACATGTAAATTATTTTTCACTATATTTAAAATTTTTCAACAGATGTTCTTATTTGAGTTTCCCAAGACCATGCACTTTTATCTTGGTTATGAAACTGAAGATATACTTTTGCAATTTCATCTGGATGAATAGTCTTATAAGATCCATAATTTTCGCGGCCAATACCACCATCGATAATAAAGTGACCAATATGAATATTTTGAGGATGTAATTCTCTTGCCAATGATTGAGCCAAACCTCTTAAACCAAATTTTCCCATTGCAAAAACAGATGAATTTGGAAAACCTTTTATGCTTGCGGTAGCACCAGTAAAAAAAATACTTCCACGTTTTTTTTTAAGCATTCTTTTTGCAGACTGTTGGGACACCAAAAAACCTCCGTAACTTGTAATATTAATTGCTTCAAACGCTTTTTGGGGATCTAGGTCAACAATACTGCCTCCGAGACTTTTTGATGGGTTATAAATTACTAAATTTGGCACTCCAATTATTTTGTCAGTTTTCTTGAATAAGTTTGTCACACTTTTAATTTTAGTGGCATCACATTTAATTGTATAAGCTCCAATTTCTTTTTTTAAATCTTGAAGCTTTTCAATATCTCTTGCTGCAAGAACAACTCTCATTCCTTTCGAGGAACATAAGCGAGCTAAGGATGCACTTAATCCACTTCCTGCTCCTACGATTAAAACTGACTCAGTCATTTTTTTAATATTTTTTTTAAAATTTTTAAATTTTGAAATATTCTTTTATATCTTTTTGAAACATTAAGTATATTGATGAAATTTGTATTAAAGTATTTAAACTCAAAACAAATCTTACACCCGAAGTATTTAATCCTATTTCTGGCAAAGGTCCAAAAGGAGCTTCAAAACTAACCATAATTGCTCCAAACAAATCGAATAGACCAACTACATTCCATGAAAGTAATAGACCCCATAAAATAGCACTTGGTTTTTTTATAATGTAGTAAACTAAGAATATTGCAGTGATTCCAATTATAAAGTCACCTACAAAAGGGACTATCCATTCAGATGGTGCTGAACGTTCATTACCTGTAAAAGTCCAAAACAAAAATAAGCCTGATCCTAGCGCTCTGAATGACATCCATCCTGTTGCAAAAATAAGCCAATTTAATTTCATTTTTTAATGTGATAAAAATTTTTCAGCTTCTAATGCTGCCATACAGCCCATACCTGCAGCAGTTACAGCTTGTCTAAAAGTCTTGTCTTTAACATCTCCTGCAGCATAAACTCCAGGTATATTAGTTTCTGTTGAGTCTGGTTTAGTTATTAAATAACCTTCTTTATCCATATTCAATTGCTCTTTAAATAATGCTGTTGCAGGGTCATGACCAATTGCAATAAATAAACCATCAATTTTTATTTCTTCAATATTATTAGTTTTTAAATTTTTAATTTTAAGACCTGTAACGTTTTTGGGTTCACCGTCTCCAATTACTTCATCAACAGCACTATCCCAGATGATTTCAATTTTTTTATTTTCCATTAATTTCTTTTGAAGCAATTTTTCAGCTCTTAATTCATTTCTTCTATGTATTAGTTTTACCTTGGATGCAAATTTTGTAAGAAACATTGCTTCCTCAACAGCTGCATTACCACCACCAACAACTGCAACTTCTTTATCTTTAAAGAAGAAACCATCACATGTAGCACATGCAGAAACTCCAAAGCCTCTAAATTTTTGTTCGGATTCTAAATTTAACCATCTTGCTTGAGCGCCAGTTGAAATAATTATACTTTCCGCAGTATATTTTTGGCCGCTATCACCTAAAGCTTCAAAGGGTGTGGTTTTTAAATTTACTGATGAAATATGATCTTCGATCATTTCAGTTCCAACAGCTTTAGCCTGGTCTTTCATTTGATCCATTAGCCATGGACCTTGAATTACATCAGCAAAACCAGGATAATTTTCTACATCTGTTGTTGTAGTTAATTGTCCACCGGGCGCAGAACCATAGACCAATATAGGGCTTAACATTGCTCGTGCTGCATAAACGGCTGCTGTGTATCCGGCTGGACCAGATCCAATTATTAACACTTTTGTGTGTTTAGTTGGATTATCACTCATACAAAAGTTATATAAGGATAAATGACGAAATTAAAAGGCATATTATTAACCCAGGGAATGCATGGTATGATTAGCCAAGTAGAGGGTTTGGCAAAAGCTTTAGAAATAGATTTTACACACCACACAGTTGAACTAAATAATTTTTGGAAACTGATACCTCCAAAAGTGACACCTATCTCACAAAGTGTTTATAAAAAAATTGATCATGATAATTTTGATATCATCATATCTTGCGGTCGTAAAAGTGTTATTCCATCAATTTATTTAAAAAATAGTTCAAATAAAAAAATATTTAATATTCATATTCAAGATCCAAAAGTAGATTTAAAGCATTTTGATTTTATCGTTGCTCCAGAACATGATGCGATGAAAGGCCAAAATGTAATTAGTACTAGAGGAGCAATTCACTATCTTACAGAAAATGAAATCAATGAAAACAAGGATTATTTAAATTCATTCATTAAAAAAGATGAGAGAAAAATTTGGACTTTAATAATGGGTGGTCCTACAAAATATTATGATTATTCCTCAAAAAATATAAATGATATTTTTAAAAAAATTAACGAATTATCAAAAATACATAATTTTCAATTAGTAGCGATTCCATCTATGAGAACGCCGATAAATATTATTCACTATGCAAAAGAGTATTTTGGAGAAGATCATACAGTCATTATGGATGTTGATAAAAAAGCTTACCTGTCAGCTCTAGCAATAGCTCAAAATATCATTGTTACATGTGACTCCAGCTCAATGATATCCGAAGCAGCATTAACTGGAAAACCAATTTATATTGCAAGTATTTTACCAAAAAAAAAAGACAAAAGATTTCAAAGATTTAGAAATTTATTTAGAGAGTTAAATATTACTCGAAATTTAGGTGAAGAAATTAAAGATTGGAACTATCAAAAACTTGATGAAACGAATAGAGTAGCAAATATTATCAAAAAAAAAATTAATTCTTAATGTCATTTTTAAATTCAATTCAAACTCAATCCAAAAAACACAATTTCCCATTTTATCATTGGGAATATCATAATGCACTTACAGATGGGGCAATAGATGAAATAATTAAAGCTGACATACCAGATGTTAGTAAACACAATCTTAACTACGATGGGACAAGAGCAATCGATGGTGGAGCTGCTGAATTTAGAGAGGGTATAGCTTCGGGTGGAGATGCTATTAAATTTAGATGTTTTGTAACAAAAGAAAATGAAAAAAAATTTCCAAATTTAGTAAAATTTATTAACGAACTTCAATCAAAAGAAGTCCACCAGACTATTTCAAAAATGATCAATAAAGATCTATCAAATTCATATGTAAGAGTTGAAGTTATTTGTGATCGAGAAGGTTTTTGGTTAAAGCCCCATTGTGATATTAAAGAAAAATTAATGTCAGGCTTAATATTCGTTAATAATGCCAACGAATCTGAGGAACTTGGAACAGATTTTTATAATAATAAATTAGAAAAAGTTAAAACAGTTCCTTATAAAAATAATTATGGATACATGTTTACTAGTGGTCCAAATACCTGGCATGGCATGGAAAAAAAAAAGATTGTCAAAGAAAGACGATGTATTCAAGTAAATTACGTCACTTTTAAAACTGATTGGAAAGTTAAATAGTATTATTTTTCCCAATCAAATCGAGGAAAAGAGTCAAAAACTCTAAAAATTCCCTCAGACCATTCATTGCAAACTTTAGAATAAGCTTTATCCGTTATACTTAGACATTCAAGCGACAATAATTTATCAGCATCTTTTTTATGAACAGCAAAGTCTATTGGAGGTCCAACAGTCAAATCACTTTTTAAAGTTGAGTCCATTGAAATTAGTGCACATCTTGATGCATCTCCAATTGATACATCTGGCTTTATAACTCTATCTAAAATTGGCTTACCATACTTTACTTCGCCTATAACTAGATAAGGTTTACTATCTGCTGGTCTAATATAATTTCCCTGAGGGTAAACTAAATATAATTCATGTCCCTGACCCTTGATTTGTCCTCCTACGATAAATGTAGATCCTAGTAAAACATTATCAGTATTTATACCTTGTGGAGAAGAGTGTTCAATATTAAGTGAGCCAATATATGATGCAATTTGTTCAAAGTCACCACAAGTATTCAGATTCATTATTCCAGTCGAACTTTTCAAATCTTTTTCAATTGATTTATAAACTGCTTGCGAGGTACCTAAGTTTCCTGATGTGACTATGACTATTGTTCTATCACCAACATCATGAGTTAACATTTTAGAATAGATATTCACGTTATCTAAACCCGCATTAGTCCTAGAGTCTGATGCAAAAACTAGACCATCATTAGTTTTAATACCTATACAATATGTCATCTCAAATAATAAAATAGATAATTTTAACATCAATTAATAATCAATTAAAAGCATAACTGATATCTGCATTATGCATTTGATTATTTAAGACAATTATTAAACACTAATTATTTATGGCTTCAAAACTCTGGAACAATTACAATTCTAAACAAGCTTATGATGGATATTTTACAAAAGATAACAAACTTAGAAAACACGCAGCTATAATTTCGTCTATTTTAGAAAGATACGGTAAAAAAAAACTTCAAGAAATAGAGAAGAATTGCCAAAGCACAATAAGCGCAAGAGGTATAAATTTTAGAGTATATGCAGCAAATAATAGGGCTGAGGAAAAAAAATGGCCTTTAGATATTATTCCCAGAATAATACCAAGAAAACAGTGGAACAAAGTTTCTAAGGGCTTAAAGCAACGTGTAAAAGCATTAAATTTGTTTATTGACGATGTTTATAATCATAAAAAAATATTTAAAGATAAAGTAATTCCAAAAGAAATTATTTTTAATTCACCCTATTATGTAAAAGAATGTGATGGATTTTCCCCTAAGCATAAAGCTTGGTCAAATATTTCTGGTGTAGACTTAATAAGAAATACAAATGGTGATTATTTGGTTTTAGAAGATAACTTAAGAGTTCCATCAGGTGTATCCTACATGCTTGAAAATAGAATGGTAATGAGAGACGTTTTTCCTGAATTATTCACAAGGTATAAAGTTGCATCAATTCATCAATACACTAATAAACTTTTTAATTGCATGGTTGAGTGTATACCTAAGAAAACCTCAAATCCACATATGGTAGTTTTAACCCCAGGAATTTATAACTCGGCATATTTTGAACACTCTTTTTTGGCCGATCAAATGGGTATTGCTTTAGTTGAAGGAAAAGATTTATTTGTTGAAAATGATGTGGTTTATATGAAAACTGTAAAAGGTCCATTAAAAGTTGACTGCATATACAGACGTCTTGATGATAATTTTCTTGATCCTAAAGTTTTTTATAAAGGATCTCTAATTGGTGTACCAGGACTATTTAAAAGTTGGCGCAAAGGAAATGTTGGAATAATTAATGCAATTGGTACAGGTATTGCTGATGACAAAGTAGTTTACTCCTATGTTAATAAAATGATTGTTTATTATCTCGGTGAGCAACCTATTTTGAATCAAGTAGAAACTTACTTATGTCACAATAAGAATGAAAGAAATTATGTTATTGAAAATATATCAAAATTAGTTGTGAAACCCGCCAATGCTTCAGGTGGTTATGGAATCATGATAGGTCCTAAAGCAGATAAAAACGAAAGAGATGAGGTAATAGCTAAAATTAAAAAAAATCCAAGAGAGTATATTGCTCAACCTCTTGAAACTCTTTCAACTGCGCCAACTATTACTGAAAATGACATTGAGCCTAGGCATCTCGATTTAAGACCGTTTGTACTTACTGGAAAAACTATGTATGTGAGCACGGGAGGATTAACAAGGGTCGCACTTAGAAAAGGAAGTACAATTGTTAATAGCTCTCAAGGTGGAGGATCTAAGGACACATTGATTGTTGATGTTTAAAATCTAAATATCCTGTAGAGAAGTAACTTCTAATTTTTTAGTTTTAAGAGATTTGATTGCCTCTAAGCATGCTTGAGCAGTAGACATATTTGTACAATAAGGAACTTTATTTTTAAGCGTTCCTCTTCTAAGTGCAATTGCATCATTTAATCTGTGTTCAGTATTTCCACCACCAGTATTAATTACTAATGCAATTTTTTTTGAGTCTAAGACGTCAACTATATGAGGAGATCCGCTACTTACCTTGTTAATCACCTTACATTTCATTCCATGTTTTCTAATATATTTTGCAGTCCCTTTTGTTGCACATAATGTGAAATTAAGTTTCGTAAGTTCTTTTGCTAACTTAATTCCCTCATCTTTGTGCGAATCTTTCAATGATATAAACGCAAGTCCTTGTTTTGGTAATGAGTTAGCTGATGCAATTTGACTTTTAGCAAATGCCATTCCAAAGTTTTTATCAAATCCCATGACTTCACCAGTTGATTTCATTTCAGGACCTAAAAGTAAATCACTGTTAGGAAATTTATTAAAAGGAAATACAGCTTCCTTAACTGCATACATGCCTTTTGATTTATCTTTTAAATTAAATTTAGATAACTTTTCACCCGCCATTATACGTGATGCAATTTTTGCAAGCGGAAGACCTTTTGCTTTTGATACAAAAGGCACTGTTCTACTTGCTCTTGGGTTTACTTCAATCACATAAATCTCGTCTTTCTTGATTGCAAATTGAATATTCATAAAACCTTTAACTTTTAAAGCTAAAGCTAACTTTTTAGTTTGATTTTCAATTTCTTTAATTAAAAATGGCTTAATTGAAATTGGAGGGAGACTACAAGCAGAGTCTCCTGAATGAATTCCTGCTTCTTCTATATGCTGCATAATACCTGCTACATGAACTTGTTTTCCATCAGATATCGCATCAACATCTACTTCCATTGCGTGATCAATAAACTTATCAATGAGGATTGGATTTTTTTCTGCTGCTTTAAAAGCTTCTTCTACAAAGTTTTTAAGTTGACTTTTTTCATGAACAATTTCCATCGCTCTACCACCTAAAACATATGAAGGTCTAACCATTAACGGAAGACCTATTTTTTCTGCTATTTGAATTGCTTGTTTGAATGTTTTTGCAATTCCACTCTCTGCTTGTTTTAAATTTAATTTGTTAAGTAAATTTCTAAATCTATCCCTGTCTTCTGCAAGATCAATCGATGTATATTGTGTTCCTAAAATTGGAAGTTTGTTATCGTGTAAAAATCTAGCAAGTTTAATTGGAGTTTGACCACCAAATTGAGCAATAATACCGATCAGGTTACCTTTTTCTTTTTCTTTCTTTATTATATTGAAAACATACTCTTCTTTAAGAGGTTCAAAATATAATCGATCACTAGTATCGTAATCTGTTGATACTGTTTCAGGGTTGCAATTAATCATGATTGTTTCAAAACCAGCATCCTTTAAGGAAAAGCTTGCCTGGCAACAACAATAATCAAATTCAATTCCTTGCCCAATTCGATTAGGTCCACCACCTAAAATTATAATTTTTTTCTTAAATGAAGGTTCAGCTTCACATTCAGAATTAATTGAAAAATTTCTTTGATAAGTTGAATACATATATGGCGTGAAAGATTTGAATTCTGCAGCACAGGTATCTACTTTCTTAAATACAGGTAATATTTTAAGTGCCATTCTTTTTCGTCTGACAACATCTTCATTAGTATTAGTTAACTCTGATAATTTTTTATCTGAGAACCCAATTGATTTTATTCTATTAAATTCGTTAAAATCTCTTGGTAATCCTTTATTTTTGATATTATTTTCATTGTCTACAATTTCTTTTATTTGCTCTAAGAACCATGGATCAATTTTTGATAAAGCAAATATTCTTTTTAAATTAATTTTTTTTCTAATTGCTTCAGCAACAAGTAAAATTTTATTTGGAATATTTTCTTTAAGTTTTTTTTCTATTTGTTTTTTATTTAAATTGAAAATTCTATCTAACCCTGAAAAACCCGTTTCAAGCGATACCAATGCTTTTTGAAGAGACTCTTTAAAATTTCTACCAATTGCCATAGCTTCACCAACAGATTTCATAGAAGTACCTAATGATACTGGCGAAGTTGAAAATTTTTCAAAAGTAAATCGAGGTATTTTAGTTACGACATAATCAATACTTGGCTCAAATGATGCAGGTGTTACTTTTGTAATTTCATTTTTTAGTTCATCTAATGTGTATCCAATAGCAAGTTTAGCTGCTACTTTTGCAATTGGAAAACCAGTTGCTTTTGAAGCAAGTGCAGATGATCTTGATACTCTTGGGTTCATTTCAATTACAACCATTCGACCATTTTTTGGGTTGATAGCAAATTGAACATTGGAACCACCTGTTTCAACTCCAATTTTTCTTAAACATGCAATTGACGCATTTCGCATCACTTGGTATTCTTTGTCGGTAAGAGTAAGTGCTGGAGCAACAGTAACAGAGTCTCCTGTATGAATTCCCATTGGATCAATATTTTCAATTGAACAAATGATAATACAATTATCCTTCTTATCTCTTACAACCTCCATTTCAAATTCTTTCCATCCTTCTAGACACTCTTCAACTAGAACTTGGCTAACTGGAGATTCGTGTAAACCATTTTTAATTATTTTAAGGTAGTCTTTTTTATTTTTAGCTATTCCTCCTCCAAGACCTCCAAGAGTAAAGGCTGGTCTTATAATTGTAGGCAGACCTATTTTTTTCAAAACTTTAGATGCTTGATTAATATTATTGACGATTTCTGATTTAGGTAAGTCCAAACCAATATCAATCATATTTTTTCTAAATTTTTTTCTGTCTTCAGCATTTGAAATTGCTTTAGAGTTTGCACCTATCAGTTCTATTTTATATTTTTTTAATATTCCTTTTTTTTCTGCTTCCATTGCAAGATTAAGAGCAGTTTGGCCACCCATTGTTGGAAGTATTGCGTCAGGTTTTTCTTTTTTAACTATTTTTTCTAAAACCTCTAAAGTAATTGGCTCGATATAAGTTTGATCAGCAACGTCTGGATCAGTCATTATTGTTGCTGGATTTGAATTAATTAAGACTACTTTATAACCTTCGTCTCTTAATGCTTTACAAGCTTGAGTTCCAGAATAATCAAATTCACATGCTTGACCTATGATAATAGGACCAGCTCCAACAACTAAAATTTTTTTAAGATCTTTTCTTTTTGGCATTTTTTTTCATGTTGTTAATAAATTCTTGAAACAAATAAACACTATCTTGTGGGCCTGGATTAGACTCAGGATGATATTGGACTGAAAAAACTGGTTTATTTTTAAGTTTTATTCCTTCGATTGTGTCATCAAATAAGGACTTGTGAGTAATCTCAATATTTTTCGGTAAATTTTCTTCAACTACAACAAAGCCATGATTTTGACTAGTGATTTCAACATTATCATGTATCAAGTTTTTAACTGGATGGTTTGCACCTCTATGACCAAGTTTCATTTTTTTCGTTTTTCCACCCAATGTGAGAGCAAGAATTTGGTGGCCCAAACAAATTCCAAAAATTGGTAAATTAATTTTAATTAAATCTTTAATTATATTGATTGCATACTTTCCTGTTGCTGCAGGATCTCCAGGTCCATTTGATAAAAATATACCATTTGGTTTAAGAGATAAAATTTTACTTGCAGATGTTTTACATGGAACTACCGTTACTTTGCAATTAAAGTCTGAAAAATATCTTAAAATATTTTTTTTTATTCCATAGTCAATCGCCACTACATGAAATGAATTTTTATTATTTTTTTTATAACCTGTTTCTTTTTTCCAAGTTTTAAGACCTTTCCAAATATAATTCTTTGGTGATGTTACTTTTTCTGCGAGATCAAGGTTTTTTAAACCACTCCATTTTATTGTTGAGTTGGTTAGTTTACTAATATTAAATTTTCTAGTTTTTGAATTGGCAATCGTTCCCTTAGGAGCACCTTTATCCCTAATCAAATTTGTTAAACTTCTGGTGTCTAATCCAGTAATACCAACTATTTTATTTTTCTTAAGCCAAGCATCCAAATGTTGAAAAGATCTATAGTTTGAGGGTGATGTTATTTCAGAATTAAAAATTACTCCCTTGGTCCAAATTTTATCGCTTTCGTAATCCTGTTTGTTAGTTCCAACATTCCCAATATGGGGAAATGTAAAGTTTATTATTTGTCCAGCGTAAGATGGATCCGATATAATTTCTTGATAACCAGTTAACGAGGTATTAAAACAAACTTCTCCGGTAGCTTCTCCTTGGTAACCAATTCCAATTCCTTTAAAAACCTTCTTATTTTCAAGAACTAAAACGCCTGTATTGATTTGTGAATTTTTTGAGTTAGTTTTTTTTGCTTTTTTGATCAATTACAACTCATGAGTTAAAGGTTAATACAATAATTGCTTTATTATCGCAACAGAGATGTATTATAAAATTGTAAAAAAACAATTTTTCTTTTGAAGAATTTTTTCTTTGAAGTAGATTAAAAAAATTATGTCATTGAAAGAAACAATCGAAACTGAATATAAAAACGCCTTAAAATCAAAAGATAAAATTAAAATATCAACCTACAGGTTAATATTATCCTCAATAAAAGATTTGGATATTGTAAACAGATCGGGACCAAACAAAAAAGATACTGACGATGAAGATATTAAAAAGCTATTAAAAAAAATGGTTAAACAAAGAGCCGAATCAATTGAAATTTACAAGAAAAATAACAGAACCGATCTTTTAGAAGTTGAACAAAATGAATATGATATTTTAACAGGATTTTTACCAACACAACTTGGTGAAGAAGAAACTAAGAAAATATGTGCTGCAATTATTTCTGAGATTGGGGCTAGTTCTTTAAAAGATATGGGCAAAGTAATGGGTGAGCTTAAAAAAAAGCATACTGATGAAATTGATTTTGCAAAAGCTGGACCTCTTATTAAAGAATTATTGAGTAGTTAATGAAATATCCAAAAGAGTACCTTGACGAGATTAAAACAAGACTAAAAGTTTCTACAGTTGTATCAAAGTCAGTTGCACTCAAGAAAAGAGGTAAAGAATACGTAGGTTTATCTCCATTCAAGAATGAGAAAACTCCGTCATTTACTGTGAATGATGAAAAAGAATTTTATCATTGTTTTGCAACATCAGAGCATGGCAATATTTTTGATTTTGTGATGAAAATTCAGAATTTAAAATTTGGTGAAGCAGTTAAACATCTCGCTCAATTAGCTGGAATGCAGCCATATATTTTTTCAAAACAAGATGAAGAAAGAGAAAAAAAATGGAGAGAATATCTCTCAATTTATGATCAATACGTAAATTTTTATCACAATGAATTACTTAAAAATGAGGCTTATTTTAATGCAAGAGATTATTTAAAAAAAAGATCTTTAAGTAAAAGTGAAGTTAAGAAATTCAAAATTGGATATATAGAAAAAAATCCAAATTTTTTTGAAAAATTAAAAAATGAATTTAGTGAACAAACTTTAGTCGAAAGTGGATTATTTTACTTAGATGAAAAAAAGAAAACATATGTTGAAAGATTTAGAGGTCGATTAATTTTTCCAATTAATAATATTTCAGGTCAACCCATTGCATTAGGGGGAAGAATAATTGAAAACTTAGATTATCTAGCAAAATATATTAATTCACCAGAGACAATCTTTTTTAAAAAAGGTTCAAACTTATATAACCTAGATCTTGCAAGAAAATTATCAAATAAATTAGATCATATTTTTTTAGTTGAAGGTTATATGGATGTGGTTGGTTTAAGTAAAAATGGAATTGAAAATGTAGTTGCAAATCTTGGAACATCTTTAACAGATAAACAAATATTAACTCTTAATCAGTTCTTTGATGATATTATTATTTGTTTTGATGGAGATGAAAGTGGTTATAAAGCAGCTCTTAGAGCAGCAGAAAATTCGATAAAAGAATTAAAACCTGAAAAACAAATATCTTTCTTATTCTTACCCGATAAGGAAGATCCAGATAGTTATGTTAATAAAAATGGTAAAAACTACTTCGTAGAATTTACTAAGCAAAGTAAGTTATCTATTCATCAGTTCATTTTTAGCCATTATAAAAAGCAAACAGAAAATAACCCATCTTCTATGGCAATATTTGAAAAAAAACTTAGAGCTATAGCTAATTCAATTAAGGATGATTTTATTAAAAAGTATGTTCTTGAATACTTTTTAGAAAAAATAGCTGAATTAACCCCCCATTCTAACCAAAATAAAAATAAGTATTATGTAAAAAAAACTAAATCTCTAGACACAACAAAAAAATATTTTAATGAAAGTAAATCTATATCAGGTTTCGAATTAAAAGAATTTTCTTTATTATATTTAGTGCTTAACAATCTTTCTCTTTTACAGGCTAATATACATTTAATTGAAGATATTAAATTTTTTACTGAGATAAATAGACAAATACTTAATACAATTGTTCAGAAGTTAAAGTCAGAGGAGCAAATAACTGTTGATGATCTTAATTTAGATAAACAATTATTAGATAAGATTAATAAATTTGCTCCCATTAAACATATTTTGAAAAATAAGCCCAATAATGAAAACCAAGTTATAGAATTGCTAGATGATATCTCTAAAGATTTATTTAATTATGATCTTGAATTTAGAATCCAAGAATTAGAATCGAAGTTTTCTAAGGATATGAGCGAAACGACTTTTAATGAGCTAAAAGAGTTGAAAAACGAGAGAAAAATCAATTAATCCTAACAATTTAGCAATGGATTTTTACAAATTTGATATTATATAAGTCTCTCAAACTTTTATTACTGTGGAAAGAATTATTACAAAATCATTTGCAAGATTAATGGGTCGTGGAACCCATAGGGGTTTCATAACTTACGAGGAATTAAATAAGTCTTTAGGAAAACGAAACCTTTCTGATGAAAATTTAGCTCAAGCTTTCATTCATATATTAGATGAAAATATCACATTAGTTGAAAAAAAATCTGATTATAAAGTTTTGAGAAAAAAAGAAGGATCTTCCAAAGAAGAGGGTAAGACAATTGAGAAAAGTGATGATCCTATAAGAATGTATTTACGTGAGATGGGTGGGGTCGAATTACTTTCAAGAGAAGGTGAAATTGCAATTGCTAAAAGAATTGAGGCTGGAAAAGATGTAATGCTGATAGCTTTGTCACAAAGCCCGATGACAGCGCAACAGTTTTTTGAATGGAATGATCAATTACAAAAGGACGAAATTTTAGTTAGAGAAATTATTGATATTGATACAAATTATATGGAAGATGAAACTACAGGACCTAGTGCAAAGCAAAAAAATGCTGGCGAAACAGAAAAAGATGAAGGATCTGGTGATAGCGAGGATGATGATTTTAATCCAACACTCGCTGCAATGGAAACTGAAATTAAACCAAAGGTTTTAAAAACTGTTAGTACTCTAACCAAAGAATATAATAAGTTAATTAAATATCAAAAAGAAAAACTAGATTGTGTTTTAAATTCACGAAATTTCTCACCAGCAAAAGAAAAAGGATATCAAAAGATTGTAGATGATATTTTAGAAAATATTAAATCACTCCAATTGTCGCCTTCAGTTTTAGAAGAACTAGTACAAAAACATTACATTGAAAACAAAAAAATTATATCATTAGAAGGTAATCTTTTGAGACTTGCCATGGATCATAAGATACCAAGAAATGAATTCATTAAATTTTATATTGGAAATGAAATTAATCCTAATCTAAAAAAATTTTTAGATACTAACTTAATCTGGAAGCAATTCTTCTCAAAAAATAAAGAAGAATTTAAGAATATAAGAGAGAGATTAATTGAAATAAGTCATAAATTAGGAATTTCTGTAACTGATTTTAAAAAATTAGTTAGCAGAGTTCAAAAAGGAGAAAAAGAATCTAGAATTGCCAAAAAAGAGATGGTTGAAGCTAATTTAAGATTAGTAATTTCAATTGCTAAAAAATATACTAATAGAGGCCTTCAGTTTTTAGATTTGATTCAAGAAGGAAATATTGGCTTGATGAAAGCAGTTGATAAATTTGAATATCGAAGAGGATATAAATTTTCTACTTATGCAACATGGTGGATTAGACAAGCAATTACAAGATCAATCGCAGACCAAGCTAGAACAATCAGAATTCCAGTTCATATGATTGAAACAATTAATAAAATAGTAAGAACACAAAGACTTATTTTAAGTGAGTTTGGAAGAGAAGCTACGCCAGAGGAATTAGCTCAAAAACTTAGAATGCCACTTGATAAAGTTAGAAAAGTATTAAAAATTTCAAAAGAGCCAGTATCACTTGAGAAACCAGTTGGTGATGAGGAAGATAGTAGTTTAGGTGATTTTATAGAAGATACTAAAGCGCTAGCTCCATTAGAACAAGCAATTAAATCAAACCTAGGAGAAGCTACAACTAAAATTCTATCAACTCTTACACCAAGAGAGGAAAGAGTCTTGAGAATGAGATTTGGTGTTGGAATGAATACAGATCACACTTTAGAAGAAGTAGGTCTTCAATTCTCTGTAACACGGGAGAGAATTAGACAGATTGAGGCAAAAGCTCTTAGAAAACTAAAACATCCTAGCAGATCTAAGCAATTAAAAAGTTTCTTAGAAAGTTAATTTTACTGGGCCGTTAGCTCAATAGTAGAGTACTGCATTGACATTGCAGGGGTAGTTGGAGCGTAACCAACACGGCCCACCATATAATGATTATCTATAATTGATAACTTTATAAAAATGATATAGTTACTTCTAAGATTTTGGGCCTGTAGCTCAGTTGGTTAGAGCAGTACACTCATAATGTATTGGTCCCAGGTTCGAGTCCTGGCGGGCCCACCAAATTTATAATAATTGATAAACTTTTTTTGTAGAATCATTCAGCAGAAAAATCTGCTAAATTTTTAAGCAGAGCTTCAATTTTACCATCATTAGAATTAATAATTGATGAGAATTCCTCTTTTTGAGTTCTGGCTAAACTCAATCCTTCTATAATCAAGTCTCTAATTAATAAATTTTCAGGATTTTTTGTATAAACTCTCCATTCAATTTTAACCTCTGGCCTACTATCTGTTGCAACTAACTTGCTTAAAACTATTGTATAGTTTTTATTTAATTTATTTTTTGATATTACTTCAATTTCAGGATTTGAGTATTCTGCCAATCTACTAGAAAAACTTTTTAAAAAGTATTCTTCAAACGCTTTTTTGTAAGTTGATAATTGTTCTTTACTTAAGCTTTTTCTATGAGATCCCAAAGAATAATAGCCTATCCCAGTAATATCTACGGTATCTTTTGCTATCTGTTTTAATTGTTCAATTCTTTCATTTTTAGTGAAATTTCCTCCCAATGTATCAGCTGCTCTATTTACCGTAGATTGAATAAAAACATCAGGCTCTATTGAAAAAGAAATATTACTGTTTGTAAAAAAAAGAAATGTAGATAAGAAAAAAGTAAGTATTTTTTTCATTAATTCTTTAATAGGTTGTTTAATTGGTTTCTATTTCTTCCCAGTCACTATCATCCATTGTTTCAATAATAGCTTTAGTATTAGAAATTTTCATTTGTCTATCTTGTAAATATAAACTTCTCACTGAAGCATAAAAGTCCATAGAATTTTTTTCTAAGTTTTCAAAAGATTCTATATTTTTTGCTCTAAAATCAATCCCAGTAGAAATTCTTGTTCCCCAATAATCAAAGTCAGAAAAATGCTGGGTATCATTAGCTACAGTAACATTATACCAAGCATCACCCCCAGCTAAATTAGCTAATGATCCAACTGTATCTCTAACAGTTGAAGGTCCGATCACAGGAAGTACCAAGTAACAACCTGGACCAATTCCATATGAGCCTAGTGTTTGTCCATAATCCTCTTTTTCATATTCCGGAAAACCAATCATTTCTGCTACATCAAATATACCAATCACTCCAAATGTTGTATTTAACACAAACCTTCCTATATTAATTCCAGCTTTTTTAAACTCACCTTGAAGAAGATTGTTTGGGATTGTAACTACTGATGATAAATTATCTAGTGCATTACTAGTTCCCACTCTAATAGGTGAAGGTAAAATTCGGTATGTTTTCGCAACTGGTTTAAAAATAATTTTATCTAAACCCTGGTTTAAAGCAAATGTTGCTCTATTTAGAGGTTCAAAACAATCCTTTATTTGACCAGCTTTTTTTTTTGATAGATCATTTTCACCGTCTGATCCAGCAATTGCGCCAGTTGTCATTGCTAAAATTATTATCAAAGATTTTAAAAATTTTTTCATAAAATGTTAATTATATAATGCATATTAAGGTATTGTAAATGTAGATTTAGCTTAAATATTGACGGAAAAATGGCTTATAAAACAAATTTAAATTACTCACCTAACTTTAATTCTAAAAAAAGAAATTTTAAACAAATTAAATTCATTATTTTTCACTATACGGGAATGAAAAGTGAAAAAACTGCATTAAAAAGACTTACTAATTATAAATCACAGGTGAGCAGCCATTATTTAATTAACAAAAATGGTGAGATAACTAAATTAGTACCTGATTTATATATTGCATGGCATGCCGGAGTATCTAAATGGAAGAACTATAAATCTTTAAACAAAAATTCAATTGGTATTGAAATTACAAATCCTGGCCATAATTTCGGATATAAAAAATTTAAAAAACAACAAATATTAACATTAATTAAATTGACTAAATTTTTAATGATCAAATATAAAATTAATAAAAAAAATATTTTAGGACATTCTGATATCGCGCCAGAAAGAAAAAAAGACCCTGGTGAAAAATTTCCATGGAGGCATTTGTCAAAAAAAAAGATTGGTTATTGGCACAATATAAATCAAAAGATATTAATTAAAAATAGAATGCTCAAAATTGATAATATACATAAAAATTTATTTTATAAAAATATGTATAAAATTGGTTACTCAAAAAAAATTCCAAAAAATTTTAAATATAAAAGAAATAATTATTTATTAAAAATTACGAAAGCTTTTCAAAGAAGGTTTAGACCAGAGATAGTAAATGGAAAAATTGATAGAGAATGCTTAATTATAAGCCAAAATTTAGTTAAACAATAAATTTTTTCCTTGCAGTTTTATAAATTGGTAATAAGTTAGTATTGCCAGATAAATGATTTATCGCTTTAATTTATTAAAGAGGAAAGTCCGGGCTCCATAAGGATACAGTGCCAGGTAATACCTGGCGGGGGTAACCCTAGGGATAGTGCCACAGAAAATATACCGCCATAACATGGCAAGGGTGAAAAGGTGTGGTAAGAGCACACCGGTTCTATTGGTAACAATGAACGCTGGAAAACCCCACTGGGAGCAAGACTAAGTAGAGATGACATTGTTGAAAAACTAAAAGCCGTCCTTGGCTAGTCATCAGGGTTAGTTGCTTGAGCTTAAGAGTGATCTTGAGCCTAGACAAATGATAGGTTTAAATGACAGAACCCGGCTTATAGTTTATCTGGCATTCACAATAAAAAATGAAAATTCAATAATAAACAAAAAATATCGTTCTAGCCATAAGCATACATTTGAATTCAGCAAGTATAAGTATTCTTTTTATTCTTCAAGCTACATAAAAAAAAACAACTCATTCAATCTCAACAATAATATCAAATTGCTCTATAAAATGACTTTTATTGAGCATAGAATCAACATTTGACTATTATTTTAATTACCCATATATTCCCATATATTCCCAATTATGGAATTTATGAATTTAAAAATATATGTTTTTATCTACTTACGAGAACAAATTAGACAAAAAAGGGAGAGTATCTGTGCCTGCTAGTTTCAGGTCACATTTGTCAAATTTAGGTTACAATGGTGTGATTTGTTATCCATCATTTAATAATTCTTCAATAGAAGCATGCTCTCAAGATAGAATTGAAAAAATTTCTTTTGCAATTGATTCACTAAATCCTTTTGAGGAGAAAAGAGATTATTTTGCTACATCCATTTTAGCAGAAAGTACAAACTTACAATTTGATAGCGAAGGAAGAATATCTCTTTCAGCAAAATTACTAAAACATGCAAGGATAAAAAATAGCATGTTGTTTGTTGGCCAAGGTCAAACTTTTCAAATTTGGGAACCAACAGCGTTTATAAAATTTAAGGCTACTGCAAGAAAAAAAGCAAACTTGAACCGAGCTAACCTTAAATGGGAAAAACACTTAAATAACAATGAGGGGAAATAAAAGATGACAATTAACTTTAAAACACCAGAAATAAAAGAGTTACAGCCACGATTACTAGTTATGGGAGTTGGCGGAGCAGGCGGAAATGCTGTAAATGAAATGATCGAAAATAATTTACAAGGTGTAGAATTTATTGCAGTCAATACTGATGCACAAGATTTAAAGTTAAGTAAATGTAAAACAAGAATTCAAATTGGTTTAAATTTAACCAAAGGTTTGGGAGCTGGCGCTAAACTTGACATAGGACAAGCTGCAGCAGATGAATCTTTAAATGAAATTATAAATACATTGCAAGGTGCAAACATGGTTTTTATTGCAGCTGGTATGGGTGGTGGCACAGGTACTGGTGCTGCTCATGTGATTGCTAGAGCTGCAAAAGAATTAAATATCTTAACTGTAGGTGTTGTGACTCTTCCATTTCTATATGAAGGCCCCTCAAGAATGCGAAGAGCACAACAAGGTTTGGAGGAATTAAGAAAACATGTTGATACGATTATAGTTATTCCAAATCAAAATTTATTTAAAATTGCAAATGAGCAAACAACATTTGAAGACTCATTTAATCTTTCTAACAATGTTCTGATGCATGGAGTTCAAAGTATTACTGATTTGATGGTAAGACCAGGGTTAATTAATTTAGATTTTGCTGATGTTGAAACTGTAATGGCTTCAATGGGTAAAGCGATGATGGGAACTGGTGAAGCAGAAGGTGAAGGTAGAGCACTTCAAGCAGCTGAGATGGCTATAAGCAACCCATTGATTGATGATTACACTTTAAAGGGTGCTAAAGGGTTGCTAGTTAATATTACAGGCGGAAAAGATCTTAAACTTTTTGAGGTAGATGAAGCTGTTAATAAAGTAAGAGCTGAAGTAGATCCAGAAGCAGAATTAATTATTGGTGCAATTACAGACCCAGAACTTGATGGTAAAATGAGAGTTTCAATTGTTGCAACATCACTGGATGGACAACAACCTGAGACAAAATCAGTGATAAATATGGTTCATCGAATTCAAAATAGAAACCCAGGTTACTCAGATTTCTCACATTTAGGAACATCTGCATCTTTTAATTTTTCTAGTACAACCGCTAGTCCGATTTCAAACGGTGCAAATGCATTAAAACTTGAAAATGAAATTGTCCAGGAACAAGCTAATGATAGCAATCATTCAAATATTGTAAATGAAGAGATTATGACTAATTCAAATCATGTATCTGAAAATGTTGTAGAGGATAGTTCTATAAATGAAATGGAAAAATCATTTACTCAAGAAGCCATTGAAACATCTCAAGAGAATATAGAAACAGAGAGTATTGAAGACGATATATCAAACGATTTAAAAGAATTCGGTGTAGATTCTGACTCTCCTGATTTATTTAGTTCAGAAAGTGAACATTCTACTCCTGAAGATTTGTTATCATCAAATGAAGAAGAAGATGACGATCTTGAAATACCAGCATTCCTAAGAAGACAAAAGAATTAATGGTCTTCAAAGTAATAAATGGAAGCCACCATAGTATCGGAAATGCAAAAGCATTACCCGGTACTGCTAAAAGAAATTATTAGCGTTTTTTCCCCTCAACATGGTGGCACATTTATTGATTGTACTTTTGGTCAAGGAGGGTATTCCAAAAAAATTCTTGATTTTGAGAATACAAGCATAATTGCACTTGATAGAGATGTAGAGAGCGAAAAAATTGCAAATAAATTTAAAGAAAATTTTGAAGATAGATTTATTTTTAAAAATATTAAATTCAGTCAATTAAACAATCTAAAACTTAAAAATGAAAATATAAGAGGTGTAATTTTTGATCTTGGCTACTCTTATACTCAAATAAAAGATCCACAAAAAGGACTTTCATTCGAAGCAGATGGTAAATTAAATATGCAATTGGGTTTAAATAGCTATTCTGCTGAAGATGCAATCAATAAACTAGATGAAAAAGAATTAGAAAAAATTTTTAAATTTTTTGGTGATGAAAAAGAGGGAAAATATATTGCAAGAAATATTATAAAAGAGAGATTGAAAAATAAAATTGATACTAGGGCTTTAGTTGAAATTATTGATAAATCAAGAAAAAGGAAAAATTTTAAAGTCCATAATGCGACAAAGGTGTTTCAAGCTTTAAGAATATTTGTAAACAAAGAAATAAGTGAGTTAATTTATGGACTTATTAATGCTACTAAAGTTTTAAAAAAAGGTGGCATTTTAGGGGTGGTTACGTTTCATTCTTTAGAGGACAAAATAGTAAAATATTTTTTTAAAAGTCTTTCAGAAAATAAAAGTATTTCAAGATATAGCCCAGTTACCAAACAAGCTGAGACTCTTTTAAACTTAATACAAAAAAAACCAATTCTACCCTCAGATGAAGAGATAAGTGAAAATCCACCATCTAGATCTGCTAAATTTAGATATGCAATAAAAAAATCTGATTTTTATACCTTTGATACTGACATAGAAAACCAATTTAGAAATTTAATTGAAATTGAAAATTTTGGAGACAAATTGTGAAAAAATTTGGTTTAGCAGCTGTGATTTTATTTTTAGTTCTATCAACAGCTGTAATTAAAAATACTACTAAGCAGATCGAGGACGAATTATTTACAGTAAAAGAAAATATTAGAGTATTAAAATCAGAATTTGAAAATATATCTTTGGAGTATGATTATCTTAGCTCTGCAGAAAAATTACTTGAATATCAATCTCTCTATTTTGAAGAAGAGTTAATTCAAAAAGATATAAAAGATATCAAAATTTTTAATATTTTAAATAATACAAAAAAAATCAAAGATTTTAAAATTATTAAAGAGTAATGGTTGAAAATAAATCAAAATTTACAATAGAAGATTATCAAAGTGATTTTACATTTAAGAAAAAAGAAAACGGCTTAAATATTCAATTTAATCGTGTAGCTTTTATTTTTTTTGTTTTTTTTATTATCTATCTGATTTACACAATACATTTAATTCATTTAGGATCGCGAAATAATAAATCAGAAAATATAAACAATCTTCCTACATTTCAAAATCCACTTTATAGAGCAGATATTATAGATATAAATGGTAATTACTTAGCCAAAACTGTCAAATCAATTGATATTGGATTAAAAACTTCAGATATAATTGACAAGAAAAAACTAATTTTAAGTTTAAATATAATTTTTCCTAATAAAAAATTTAATGAGATTGAAAAAAAGATAGAAAATAAAAAATTTTTTTACTTAGAAAAAAAAATTTCAGAAGAAAATTATGAAAAAATAATGCAATTAGGAGATAAATCTCTAATTCCTGAGGAAAAAGTTTTAAGGATGTACCCTCAAAAAAATCTTTTTAGCCATGTTTTGGGTCAAATAGATGATAATAATAATGGTATTTCTGGATTAGAAAAATCATTAAATGATGAACTTAGAGAATCAGAAGATTCAATAAGATTAACTTTAGATAAAGATATTCAATTTTTAATTAGAAAAGAATTAATGACATACCAAGAAATTTTTAAAAGCAAAGGTAGTGCGGCTATCTTAATGAATGTTAATAACGGAAATATTCTATCATTAGTTTCTCTTCCAGATTTTAATCCAAATGAAAGACAAAATATTACCAATGTTAATTATATTAATAGGGTAACTAAAGGTACTTACGAACTTGGTTCAGTTTTTAAAGCCTTCACCTTTGCAAGTGCTTTAAATGAAAATGTAATAGAGCCAGAAACCGTGTTTTTAGATTTACCTAAATCAATTAAATGTGATAAATATAGAATCGGTGAATACGATAATAAAATACCATCAAATTTAACAGCAGAACAAATTTTCGTTAGATCTGGAAATATAGGATCAGTCAGAATTGCTCAAAAAGTAGGCTCAGAAAAATTTAAATTATTTTTAGAAAACGTAGGTGTTTTAAGTAATATTGAATTTGATATTGACGAGGTTGCTCCACAAAAAAATTATGATTTTGGAAAATGTAGATTAGCTACAGCTTCTTTTGGACATGGGATAGCAACTACAATTCTCCAATTAGCTAAAGGTTATGCCATATTATCAAATGGCGGATATGAAATTAAACCAACTTTGATTTATAAAAAAAATAAAATAAACAAAAAGAATAAAAGAATATTAAACAAGGGTATTTCTAAAAAAGTTGTGAATGCTCTAAGAAAAATTGTAAATACTGAAGAGGGGACTGCCAAATTCGCAGATGTTCAAAGTTATGAAATTGGTGGAAAAACAGGAACAGCTGATCAGCCTGAGAGCGGAGCATATTCCGAGGCTAAAATAAATACTTTTGCATCAATTTTTCCCACTTCAAATCCACAATTTGTTTTTGTTGTAATGTTAGATACTCCAAAAAAATCTGAAGATTATTATTATAAATATAGACATCGAAAAGGAGGCTGGAAAGGCACTCTTTACAATACAGCTGGTTGGACATCAGTTGAGGTAGTAGGGAAGGTGATAGATAAAATTGGGCCTATTTTAGCCACAAAATATATAGAAATTAATTAATCATGCTTCTTGGAAAATATTTTAACAACATAAATAAAGATTTTAAAAATTTTTATTTTTCAGGAATTTCTTTTGATACAAAAAATATAAAAAAAAATAATATCTTTTTTGCAATTAAGGGAAATAAATTTGATGGAAATAATTTTATTTCAAATGCAATAAATAAAGGGTCTAAAATTATTGTAACAGAAAAAAAAGTTAACCATGTACAAAATGGAATTTTATATATTCATACAAAGAATATAAGAAAATTATTAGCTAAAACTGCATTTAAAATTTATAATAAAAAACCAAAAAATTTAATTGCAGTAACTGGTACAAATGGAAAATCCTCAGTTGCTAATTTTTATTATCAAATATTAAAATTAAATAATAAAAAAGTTGCCTCAGTAGGCACTCTAGGAGTTAAATCAAAAAATATTAATTTGAATTTATCTAATACCACAATTGATCCAATCAAATTGGCAGAAATATTGAGTAAGTTAAAAAGTCATAAAATAGAAAATGTAATTATGGAAGCTTCAAGCCATGGTTTGAAGCAAAATAGATTAGATGGTTTAAAGTTTAATTCTGGTATATTTACAAATTTATCACAGGATCATTTAGATTATCACACAAATATAAAAAATTATTTAAATGCCAAACTCTATTTATTTAAAAATTTAATTAAAAAAAAAGGTAATGTAATAACAGATCAATTAATACCTGAATTTAAAAAAATTAAAAAAATTACAATTAACAAAAAATTAAAATTATATGCACTTAACGATAAAAAAAAAAATTTACAAGTCATCTCTCATAGTTTTAAAGGTGAGGCTCAATCTTTTAAAATTAGATTTAACAATTCAATACAGAATATAAATTTAAATTTAATTGGAAAAATACAATTAAAGAATGTTTTGATGGCAATAATTGCTGCAAAAAATAGCAATATTGGATTAAACAAAATATTAAATAAAATTTCTAAATTGAAACCAGTCGAAGGAAGATTTGAAAAAATTGGTAAGATTAAAAATCATTCTAAAGTAATTCTTGATTATGCTCACACTCCTGATGCTTTAAAAACATGTCTTTTAAATCTTAGGGAGCAATTTCCAGCAAAAAAAATCATAGTCTTGTTTGGCTGTGGAGGAAATAGAGATCAGAACAAAAGATCAAAAATGGGCAAAATTGCGAGTTATTTCTCAGATAAGATTATCCTTACAAATGATAATCCCAGATTAGAAAATCCTCAAAAAATAAGAAGAGATATAAAAAAAGGGATTAAAAAAAAGAAAATTATTGAAATATCGGACAGAGCAATGGCAATATCACGAGCTATTCATGATTTAAATTCAGGTGATATTTTGCTGGTAGCAGGAAAAGGTCATGAGAAAACCCAAGATATTGGAAGTAAGAAAATTTTTTTTTCAGATAGAAAAGTAATCCTAAGTGCAATTAAAAACAAAAATATTAATTTATCAAATAATTTAAAAATAAATGTAGTTAAAGAGATAGCTAAAATTAAAAGATTATCTCCCTTAAAAACTTTAAAAAAAGCTAGAATTAATTCTCAGGAAGTTACTAAAAATGATATTTTTTTTGCTATTAAAGGAAAAAAAAATGATGGAAATAAATTTGTTACCCAGTCTTTCAAGAGAAAAGCTTCATTAGCTGTAGTAAATAAGATTCAAAATAAATTTTATAATAATCGACAGATTAAAGTAAAAAATACCTTGAAGTTCTTAACAAATGTTTCAAAAATTTTTAGAAAAAGTATTGATACAAACATAATAGCAATTACAGGCAGCTGTGGCAAAACTACACTTAAAGAATTGTTAGGTAACACATTAAATAAAATTTCGAAAGT
>CABXRY010000009.1 GCA_902514755.1 uncultured Pelagibacteraceae bacterium | reverse complement strand
TTGAAAGAGAAAATTTTAAAGCGATACAAGCACAAGAGTTATCCAAACTCTCACCAGAAAAAGTTTTTGAAAGATTATCTAATTCAATTTCTTAAATTTACTTATTTTTATATTGTTGGCTGGCAAATTTATAAAATTATGTTTCAAAAGAAATAACTTAATATCTTTCCTTATTATTGATATTATTTATTTATGAAAAAGATATTGATAATTCTTTTTTGTATATTTTTTACAAATTCTGTATCAGCTGGAACTTCAGCATTATTTTCTTTAGGACCATTTTTTAAAGATGGAAAAATGGTTAGAATACAGACATATAATTCAGGACCTTTTCCAAATGAATTTATGAGTTTAAAAGATGGATCCTACAAAAAATCACCTGTTAATATTGATGCATTGATCGTATACCCAGAGAAAGGTGAAGGTCCATTTCCAATATTAGTATTTAATCACTCAAGCGGTGGAGCCATGCTTTATAGTAATAAATGGTTCAAATTTAACAGACAGATGGCTAGACAATTATTAAAAAAAGGAATTGCAGTTATGTTTGTAGATAATTTTAATGGAAGGCATGTAGTTTCAGCTGGAACTGATCAATCACAGGTATCTACTTTTTCATTTTATATTGATGCATTCATGACACTTGAGTATTTATCAAAAAATCCAAAGATTAATATTAAGAAAGTCGGAATTACTGGTTGGTCTAGAGGAGGAATGAATTCACTTGCAATTGCTGAACAAAGAATAAGAGATTTGTTGATTAGCAAAGATTTATATTTTGCAGCCTCCTTACCAAGATCTGTAGAATGTCGACAATCTGGATTTTTTAGAAATCCACAACCAATAAAAGAAACTATAATTTGGATGGTTAATGGTAGTAAAGATGATGCTTCGCACGCACATGTATGCGAGGAATATGGAAAAAAAATGAGGGTTAATGGAGCAAATATTAAAGTAACTACTAAAAAAAATTGGGGACATGGTTTTGAGGCTAATTATGAAGCTGAATATGAAGCAGATCAAGAGGCTTGGCACAATTGTCCTGATTATTATACAGAAGATGACGGGTCACCTAATAAAGATGCCAAAATAGATGCATCATGTATTACTTACGGTTATCACGTAGGCGGCTTTAAAGGAAGTTGGAATTCTTTTAAAAGACCATTCAAAAAATTTTTTATAAAAAATTTACTATAAAACTTAAGACTTAATATCTACTCTTTTTCTAATTATTTCTTTATCTAATTTCATCTCTCTATAAGAAATAATAAGCACTCCTATAAATATTATTAATGCACCGATCCAAGTATAAACGTCTGGAATTTCACCGAACACAAAATACCCAATAATTGATGCAAAAACTAAATTTAAAAATGAGTAGGGTTGAGTCATGCTAACATCTACTAATTTAAAAGCATGGTTAAGTGTTAAATGTAATACGGTTCCACAAATAGCTGCTAAAATTAGGTAAATAAATGTTTTTAAACTTGGCATTTCCCAAAAAAATAGAACAATTATGAAACTTAATAAGCTCATAAATATAGATTGATGTGCTAATATTGTAATAGCACTATCATCTTTTGAGATTTTTTTAGTTATTATTATATTGATTGACCATAGTAACGCTGAAAATAAAATCATATAAACACCAATAGATATATCCACATAACCAGGCCTAATAATTACTAACATTCCACCAAAACCAAGAATTAGAGCTAAAGTTCTATAGATATAAATCTTCTCTCCTAAAAAAAATACTGCAAGTATTGTTACTATTAAAGGTACAATAAAAGATATTGCTGTAACTTTTTCAATAGGAAGTAATACTAATGAAGAAAAGTATAAAAGCATTGCAGGTAAACCTAACACTGCTCTTAATAAATGTTTTTTAAGATGATTTGTTTTTAAAACAACAAAATTTGTTTTGATAATATAAGGTAAAATAATAACTAAACCTAAAAAAAATCTAAAAAAACCTGCAACATAAACATTTACATCTTCTTGGGCTATTCTTAAAAAGGAAAGCATTACAGTTCCAAAAAAAACAGAAATAATTATTAAAAAGATAGCTAATTTATTATTAGACATTACTGAATTACTATAAGTATAACTAAGGTATAAACAATCTTAGTTTAGAATATCTTTATATTTTTTAACAATATTTGACCAATAGAACCTTGTAACAAACTCTTTTGCATTTTTTCCATATTCTAAATATTTTTTGTTCTCTAAAATTGAATTTAATGAAAAATAAATTGCATCTAGATTGTTTCCATCACAAATCAAACCTGTCTTTTCATGTTCTATGGCATCTGACGCACCACCATCTTTCCCACCAATTGAAGGAACGCTATATTGAGCTGCTTCTGTATAAGCTATTCCAAACCCCTCAACTGAAGATTTGTGAATAACTGATGGCATTACAAATACATCTGATTTTGCTACTAAAGCATTTTTTAAATCATCAGTAATATCTTTAAAAAACATTACCTGCGCTTCTAAGTCTAATTCTTTAACAAGGTTTTTAATATTTTCCTCTTCATCACCATAGCCGATACAAACATATACTATATCTGGATAAATCTGTTTAAGATTTCTTAAAGCCATTATTACTTTTTCATGATTTTTTCTCTTATCAAATCTTGAAACAGTTATTAATCTAGGTGTTTTAACTTTTAGTAAACTTTCAACTTTATCTAATGTTTTTTGATCTAAATTTTTAATTGAGTTAATTCCAGGGTTGATCACAATAATCTTATCTTCATTTACCCCAACTTTTATTGCTAGATTTTTTGTGTATTCTGAATTTGCTACTACTTTTTCAACTTTATCTAACACTTCTAATAAACGATTATTAATTCTAGATCCTTTTTCATGATTAATTTCTTTTCCATGAATTAAACAAATTTTTTTTTTATTTGTTTTTAAATGTTCTAAACTTTTCCAGTGATCTGCAATAATTGCGTTAACTTTACTCTCTTTAATAAATTCATCAATTAAATGAGCTTTTCTATATTTTCTAAGAAATTTAGGTCCACCAACTCTTTCAATTGAAAAAGATGCTTGATCATCAAAAGTTTTATGATTTTCAATATAATCCGCAAAAACTTTAATCATAAAGTTTTTAGATAGTTCTTTTGAAAGTCCCCACATTAAACTTTGCATGCCTCCAAGTTCTGGAGGAAAAGATCTAGTAACAATTAAAAACATTAATCAAACTTCCATTTAATACCGCATCCTGCGCTTGGAATTTGATTTTCTGGTCCTTTACCAGTTTCTGCTATTTGTCTCATAGCTTTTAATAGATCACTTTCACCATCATTGACTGGTATAAATTTTTTTAATTCTCTTAATCTACCTCTATATTGAAGTTCTAAATTTTTATTATAACCAAAAAAATCAGGTGTACACACAGCATCATAAGATTTTGCAATTTCCTGAGTATCATCATGTAAATATGGAAAACTAAATTGATTGATGTTTGCAAATTTAATCATGTTATCAAATGAATCATCTGGATAATTCACAAAGTCATTTGAACATATTGCTACTGAATTAATTCCTATTTTTTTTAATTCATTACAATCTTCAACAATTTCTTTAGTAACTGCTTTTACATAAGGACAATGATTACAAATAAACATTATCAAGGTACCATTTTCACCTTTAATGTTATCTAAAGTAATAATTTTATTTTCTGTAGATTTTAATTCAAATGGTAAAGCTTTTTTACCAAAATCACATATTGGAGTTTGTATCGGCATATTGTAATAATATATAAATTATGTTTTATGATTTAAAAGATAAAAAACCAAAAAACTCTGGTGAAAATTGGGTTGCGCCTAACGCGACGATAATTGGTGATGTAACTTTAGAAAAAAATACTAGTATCTGGTTTAATGCTGTATTGCGTGGAGACCTTGAAAATATTCATATTGGAGAAGGTTCTAACATTCAAGATGGGAGCGTATTGCATACGGACCCAGGATATCCTTTAAAAGTTGGAAAAAATGTAACTGTGGGTCATTTAGTTATGCTTCATGGATGTACTATAGGAGAAAATAGTTTGATTGGTATTGGAGCTGTTATACTTAATAACGCTAAAATTGGAAAGAATTGTATTATTGGAGCTAAAACTTTAATTGCTGAAAATAAAGAAATACCAGACGATTCTTTAGTAGTCGGTTCTCCAGGTAGAATTATTAGAAAAGTAACTGAACAAGAGAAAGAAGCTGTTTTAAAAAATACAAAACATTATCAAGATAATTGGAAAAGATATTCACAATCAATTTTTTAAAGGAAATACTTAATGTCAGCAGGTTATGTAATTGCACAATTAAAAGTAACAAAACCAGAAAATTATAAAGAGTATGTCGCTAAAGTTAGTGAAGTAGTAAAGAAATTTGGTGGTGAATATCTTGTTAGAAATGGCGAGTATCAAGTTGTTGAAGGAGAAGATAATTTTCCAAGATTAGTAATTATTAAATTCCCAACCTACGAAAAAGCACTCGAGTGGTATCATTCAGATGAATATAAACCTGTAAAAGAAATACGATTACAAAATTCTGTAGGAAGCAATATAATTGTCAAAGGTGTATGAAAAAAAAATTTAAGGAACTAACCAGTTTTCCTTATTATTTTTAATATCAAATTTAGCTCTACGATGACCTTTGGCGGCTAGATATAACCATTCCATAGATGTAATTTTACACTGAATAACTGTAAAGTTTTTATATCCTTCTTCACTTTGTTCTTTAGTGTAATCAAAATTATCAAGCTCAGGTTTTAACCCAGATGTTGGAATATCAGACTCTGTACCTGGTCCATTATCAACTAAATAACATTTTCTGGAGATATGTTGTGTTTTTGACCAAGACTCTTTTGTAATTTCATTGTCATGATTAACAATACACTCAACTTTTAATCTTACCTGTATTTTTTCTTCCTTATCATAAAATAGCATTGCTGCATTTTTGTTTAATTTTAATTTGTCAATTTTATCTGATCTTATATCGCTATGATATTGTACAAGATTATTTGCTCTATCTGATTTTCTAAGAACTACTATCCTGCCATCAAGATCATTTTCATTACCACAAATAAACACTGGAATTCTAAAAGGGGAACTTCTATCCTTTATGGCATTATCAAGCATAGACCAAATTTTATTTTTGATCTCATTAAAATCTTCATAGTACGCAGGATGCATACAAGATTACTTACTTAATCTTTTGATTAAACTTGACGTATCCCATCGATTACCACCCATTTCTTGGACTTCTCCATAATACTTATCAACAACTTCAGTTATAGGAAGCATGGAACCGTTATTTTTTGCCTCTTCCATTGCAATTTTTAAATCTTTTCTCATCCAATCAACTGCAAAGCCAAATTCAAATTTATCATCAATCATTGTTTTGTATCTATTTTCCATTTGCCAAGATTGTGCAGCACCTTTGGATATAACCTCAATTACATCTTCCATATTTAAACCGGCTTTTATTCCAAAGTTTATCCCTTCAGATAAACCTTGAACTAATCCTGCAATACAAATTTGGTTAACCATCTTAGCTAACTGTCCGTTTCCAGCACCACCTAATAATTTCATCTTTTTGCTATAACAATCTATTTTATCTTTTGCTTTATCAAAATCAGCTTGATCACCTCCAATCATAACTGTTAATGCACCATTTTCTGCACCAGCTTGACCACCAGATACAGGAGCATCTAATGCACCAAACTCATTTTTTTTAGCATATTCATAAATCTCACGTGCAATAGTTGCTGAAGCAGTAGTATTGTCAATGTAGATTGCACCTTTTTTAATTGTTTTAAAAATTCCATTATCTCCAAAAGTTACTTCTCTCAAATCATTATCATTTCCAACACAGGTAAATATATAATCTGCTCCTTCAGCAGCTTTTGCAGGTGTATCTGCTTTAGTTCCCTTATATTCACTTATCCATTTATCTGCTTTTTCACCTGTTCTATTATAAACAGTTACATTGTGACCAGCTTTTGATATATAACCAGCCATTGGATAACCCATGACACCAAGACCTATGAAAGCAACATTACAAGACATAATTTTTATTTCCTATGTTTAACAGTTTGAAGTTTAAAGTAATTTTATTCGGATTTATTTTTACATTTTTTTCTAGTTTTGGACAGAGTTATTTTTTAGGATTATTTAATTCTAGTATACGAGAGACTTTATCTATTACTCATGGACAATTTGGTACAATTTATGCATTTGCAACTTTATGTAGTAGCCTATTATTAATTTGGGTTGGAAAAAAGATTGATGATGTAAATATTTTCAAATTTGCTTTTTTTGTAATTATACTTTTATCCTTTGCATGTTTTTTCTTCTCAAAAATTTCATCAGTTTTACTTCTTTTTATTGCAATATTTTTAATGAGATTTTCTGGTCAAGGATTAATGTCTCATACAGCATCAACAACAATTTCAAGATATTTTACTAAAACTAGAGGAAAAGCCTTAAGTATAAGTTGGTTTGGATTATCTTCTGCAGAATTCATTATGCCAGTTTTAATGGTATACTTATTAACAATTATTAGTTGGCAAAACTTGTGGTTAATATTTTCAATTACAGTTTTAATTTTCCTACCAATAGTCTCTTTTTCATTAATTAAAAATCTAAATTTAGATTCTAGAGAGTCTAAAGATAGAAATATTAAAGATGAAGAAATAAAACAATGGAAGAGAATAGAGGTTATTAAAGATTACAGATTTTATATAATTAGTCTTAATATGCTTGCTATGCCTTGGATTTTTACAGGCTTTGCTGTATTTCAATCTTTCGTACAAACATCAAAAGGTTGGGGAGCTTACACAATTGCGCAATCATTTATGTTTTATTCAATTTTCTCTGTTTTAACTTTATTTTTGTCTGGATATTTAATTGATAAATTCACAAGTAGAAAATTATTGATATTTATGAATATCCCACTTTTACTTTCAGCAATTGTATTATTTTTTTTTGATATACCAATTATAGCTTTTGTATTTTTGGGTTTAGTTGGAATATCTAATGGTTTTGCAAATATTTTAGGCTCTTCTACATGGGCTGAGCTATATGGAGTTAAACATATTGGATCAATAAAAGCCTTAACAACAGCATTAATGGTATTTGCTACAGCTTTTGGTACCGCTTTATATGGATTTTTGATTGATATTGGTTTTACTATAGAAGAAATTGCAGCTGTTTCAGGCACTTATATTTCTATCTCCTTAGCCCTTCTTTTTTTTATAAGAAAAAAACTCAATCCAATATATGTTTAAAAAAAACTTGCATTTTAAAGGTCTCAGGTATAAATAATCGCACATGGCAAGAGTTACAGTTGAAGACTGCATAGATAAAGTAGAAAGCCCTTACGAATTAGTTCTTGTTGCAAAAGAAAGAGCAACTCAATTAAACTCAGGTATCGAACCATTACTGAATAGAGATAATGATAAAAATACAGTTATCTCTTTAAGAGAAATAGCAGAAGAAAAAATTAAAGTTTCAGATTTAACTGAAAGCGCTGTTTACAAACTTAGAAAACACGTTGAACAAGTTGATGATGGATCTGAAGACGATGAAGAAATAGGAGATGATTTTGAAAACATGTATAAGGGAGAAATTTCAAAAAGTGGTACACCAATTTTACCATCTAAAAGAGCAAGAAAAACTCCAGAAAAAATTCAAGTATCTCAAGAAGACTTAGCTGAAATACAAAATTCTACTGAAACAAGTTCTGTTGATCCTATAGAAAACGCTGAAGAGGGTGATGCTTCTATCGAAGAAATGCAGGAAGAAGAAATCCAATCTAACGAAGAAGATACTAATAGCGAAGATTAATATTCCCAAAAAAAAAGGGCTCTGAAAATCAAAGCCCTTTTAATTTTTTATTTAAATAATAATTAATTAGGTAACCAACTTCTCCATTTATCAGGATTGTTGTCTAACCATTCGTTAACTACCTCTTTAACATCTCTTTTTTTGATATCTACTTCAACTAACATTGTTGATTGATCAACATTTTCTAATTTCATTTTTTCAAAAAATGCTTTAGCTTCTGCATGCTCTGCGCTTGCAAATGTAGCTGGATTTCCATAATTCATGGTATAATCTTTATCCCAACCAGTTGCAGGCCATCCTTTAGTTCCACAGTCTTTCCAGTTATTCGCTTCTGTGAATGTATCACCTTCACAAGTAGCATATTCTGGAAGTCCAACACCTACCATATCAAACTCACCAAAAAACCAATGAGGTGTCCATAGGTATAATAAGAATGGTTCTTTTCTCATGTAAGCTGCCTTAGCTTCAGCTACAGCAGCAGCTTCAGTTCCAAGCTCATCAGCTTGGAAATCAATTCCTAAAAGATCAAGTCTTTTTTGGTCATGACAATTCCATCCAGCTACAGGACATGCGATTAATCTTCCTTTATTACCTGACTCTATAGTAGCAAACTCTTTTTTATGTTTATTTAAATCTTTCCAAGTTTTAATTCCAAATTTTTCAGCTGCATATCTTGGAATCCAGTAATCAGAAGTTCCAATAATTCCAGTAGTTCCTAAAAGGTCAACTGTTCCATCTCCTTTATAAGATTTTACAACTTTACCATCATAAATTAAATCCTCATTAAACATTACATCATCTGCTTCAGCATAACTTGGCCAACTTTCACATGCAAAATCTAACTCTCCTGCTGCAATTGCTTGCCATAAACCAGTCCCTGAAGGAAATACCGTTTGTTTAATTTTATAACCCATTTCTCTTTCAAGAATTGCTACTGCAACTTCACAAGTAATTATTCCACCTGTCCAGTCAGCAATAGCGGCATGTAGTCTTTTACCAGCATTAGCTGGTCCAAAACTACCCATAATAAGCACTAAAGATAAAATTAGTGCCGATATTTTTTTTGATAATTTCATATTCTCCTCTATTTTTTAAATTTAAAATTAACATACTAATTCAAAAATTATACTCATGTAAACCGTATTAATAATTATTTAAGTAAGATTTTATGCAACTATAGGTGTGGTTTTTTGTCAATGACCCAGAATAGGTTAATTTTTTAAATAACTTTATTTTGTTTTTTCAGGAATACTTCTATCTATGCCTTTAACAATTTTTTTTTCAGGATCAAAAAAGGGGAGATTTACAACTTTAGATTTATGATTTTCTCCATTAGGCAATTTTAAGATTAATTCTTTTCCTGGCCAATCTTTTGGTTCATAAAACCTTACGTAACCTATACCTGTGTTTAGTGTTAAAGAGTGAACACCAGCAGTTATATGACCTACAATTTTATCCTCATCGATTACTTTACTACCAGACACTGGCGTTTCAGTTTTACAAGTTAAACCAAACAAACAAGTGCCTTTATCTTTATTTAATAATGCATCACGACCTATAAAATCCTCTTTATCCATATTTACGCAAAATCCTAAACCAGCTTCGAAAGGATTTATTGTAGTATCAATATCAGTTAAATTACCAAATATCCCAGCTTCAATTCTTCTTATAGTCATTGCCCTTGTTGCTGAAAGTTCCATTCCAAAAGGTTTTCCACAATTTATAAGATGGTCCCATAAAGCTAGATGATCAGTTTTAAATCCATCAGAATAAATTTCAAACCCAAGTTCGTTAGTGAAACCTGATCTTGAAACATATAAGTTTTGTCCTCCAAGATCAAAAAATCCAGATCTATAATAGGGCATATTTTCATTTATCCTTCCATTTGAGGCTGCTTTCATGATATCTATTGAAGCTGGTCCTTGTATTTGTATAACCCTTGATTTTGGATCTAAAATTTTTACATCAAACCCTTTGCTGTGAGCTAATAACCAATCTTCAAAAGGTCCATCTGCTTGCACATACCAAAATTTATTTTCACTAAATTTAAAAATTACTCCATCCATAAATATTCCACCTTGAGGAGTACATGCTAATGAATAATAGCCTCGACCTTCTTTAATTGTTGAAACTTTTCTAGTCATAACTTTTTCTAAAAATGCAGCCGCATCAGGTCCAGATATTTCAATTGGTTTTTCAGGAACATCAAACATTGCTGCTTTTTGTCTTAACAACCAATATTTTTGAACCGGGTCCTCTCCTAAGGAAATTGCAAAATATCTTCCAGCATAAACACCTCTAACCATTTCTGAAGAATTAGTTCTTTCTATATAAGGGGATTCTTCAAATCTTCTTGCGCTAATCTTTACAGTTTTTTTTAAGTCAGATAATTCTTGAAAGTTTCCCATTAAATTCCTTTTAATTAATATTTGTTTTATTTCTTAAAATAGTTGGTGGTTCGAATGCAGTAATAGATGGAGGATTATCAATAAATTTTTCCATCTCAATAAGACATGAATGTGCAATTGGGCCTTGTCCAAGTTTTGAGGTTCCTTTATCCAGTGTTAAAACATTAGGATTACCGTGTTTACACATAGAATTAGGTTCATTAGGTTTTTCTGGATCATACCAGGCTCCAGTGCTAATTTGTACAACACCTTCCATTACTTTTTTATCAACTATAACTCCTGCCAAGCAAGCTCCTCTATTATTAAAGAGCTTGACAACATCACCATTTTTTAATCCACGTTTCTTTGCATCATGTGGATTAATTTCTATCGGCTCTCGGTTATTAATTTTGAAGGATTTACTGTATTTACCATGATCCATTTGGCTGTGTAATTTATTCTTTGGTTGATTTGAAATTAAATGAAGTGGAAAGGTTTTATCTTTTTTGCCAAGCCACTCACAAGGTTCTAACCAAACAGGATGACCAGGGCAATCATCATAATTAAAGTCAGCAACAGTTTTAGAATATATTTCAATTTTACCGCTAGGAGTGTTTAAAGGATTTTTTAAAGGATCTTCAATGAATTCTTTTAGCATGAGTGTAGGTTCTGAAGGATCTTTAATTTTGAACCATTTATTCTCTCTAAATTTCTCATAGCTTGGAATTTCAATATTAGCAGCTTCAGCTCGTTTAGAAGTCTCAGAATATATCCATTTTTGCCATTCTTCTTGGGTTCTACCTTCTGTAAATTCGTCTTTAACACCCATTCTTTTAGCTATATTGGAAAAAATTTCATAATCATCTTTTGCTTGTTTATAAGGTTCAATTATTTTTGACATAGAAACAACATAAGGATCTCTTGGTGTCATCATAATATCACTTCTTTCTAGAGGTGTTGTACAAGGTAAAACAATATCTGATCTTTTAGCCAATGTATTCCAACACCATTCATTTGATATAATAGTATCTGGTTTTTCCCAAGCTTTAATCAAACGATTTAGATCTTGATGATGATGAAAAGGATTTCCACCAGCCCAATAAATTACTTTTGTATCTGGATATTCATAACTTTTTCCATCAAAATCAAATTTTTCTCCTGGGTGAAGTAAAAGATCACTAATCCGAGCAACAGGAATAAAATTTTCTATTTCATTTTTTGTTTGTGGAAAGGCTGCTCCTGGTAAAATAGTAAATTGACCGCCTATAAAATTTGTAGCACTGTATCCAAATCCAAATCCACCACCTGGTAATCCAATTTGTC
The DNA here is from genome assembly GCA_902514755.1 of uncultured Pelagibacteraceae bacterium. Lineage (GTDB taxonomy): Bacteria > Pseudomonadota > Alphaproteobacteria > Pelagibacterales > Pelagibacteraceae > Pelagibacter. The sequence continues at coordinate 23,039 of CABXRY010000009.1, read as the reverse complement.
CAATCATAGATGCTAACATTATCGCCATCCAAAACGGTTGCTCTCCATGATCTTGTCTTGTCAAAGACCAACTTATAGAAATCATACTTCTCTTAGAGGATAACTTATGAGCTAATTCTATTATTTTTTCTGGTGATATATTGCATATTTCAGCAGCCCAGCTTGCATCTTTTTTAATTCCATCAGTTTCACCTAAAAGGTAAGGTAAAAATTTTTCAAAGCCTTCTGTATATTTTTTTAAAAACTCTTTATCACTTAAACTTTCTACATGAAGTGTGTGTGCTATTCCCAACATAAGTGCAGTGTCAGTATTTGGTCGTGCAGCTATCCAATCACATTTAACGTCATCAATAAAATCAGATTTTAATGGACTTACATTAATAAATTCAATTCCTGATTTTGAAGCCTCTATTAAATTTTCTTGCTGATAATGATTTCCTGTCCCTCCTTGAGAAATTTGACCATTTTTTATTGGAATTCCTCCAAAGCATAAAAATACTTTAGTATTATCTTTAATTGAACTCCAACTTGTACATGTATCTAGATAAGCTCTATAACTTCCAAGTATATGTGGAACCATTGCTTCAGCTGCAGCAAAGCTGTAAGTAAATTTTGAACTGGTATAACCACCTATACAATTTAAAAATCTATGAAGTTGACTTTGAGCATGATGAAATCTTCCAGCACTAGCCCACCCATATGATCCTCCATAAATAGACGGGTTACCAAATTTCTCTTTAACTCGATTAAGTTCATCGGCGACTAGCTGTTCAGCTTTTTCCCAACTAACTTCCACAAATGGCTCACTTCCACGTAATTTATTATTTGTACCCGGTCCACCTTTCAGCCAACTCTTTCTAATCATTGGTGAGTCTATTCGAGTAGGACCATCAAGTACATCTAAAATTCCTTGTGCAATAGGTGAAGGGTCTTTGTCATGTTCCCACCCTAAAAGTTCCTGAATTTTTCCATCTTTGACTTTTGCTCTGTATGTACCCCAGTGGTTACTAGTTAAAGGAAGACCTTTATCTTTGGTCATGCTTGTTTTTTTTCTAAACCTAAAGCTAACCTTTGTTTTTTTGTGTAAGCAAGACTAATTCTGTCAATTATTATTGCTAAAAGAACAATAGCGATACCTGCAGCCAATCCTCTTCCTGTATCAGCTCTGGCTAACCCATTAAATACTTCTAGCCCAAGTCCTTTTCCACCAATTAAGGGTGTTACAATTTGCATTGCAAATGCCATAATTACAGTTTGATTAAAACCAATTACTAAACTTGGAATTGCCAATGGAAATTTAACTTTGTTTAAAGTTTGTAAAATTGATCCACCAAAAGATCTCGATACCTCTGAATAAGTTCCGGATACTTGAGTTAAACCTAACGCTGTTAGTCTGATTATTGGTGGTATAGAATAAATGACTGTTGCTAAAACAGCTGAAACTGTTCCTCCTCCAAAAAACATTAACACTGGTATTAAATAGCAAAAATAAGGAAGAGTTTGCATAGCGTCCAATACAACATCTTGAACATTTTTAAATCTTTCACTGTAAGATGCTATTATACCAAGTGGTACTCCAATTATAAAACATAATAATACCGAGACTAAAACTGATGATAATGTAATCATTGATTGAGGCCAGATTCCACAAGCTCCAATAAAAAGTAACAATAAAATTGAAATTAGTGCAAATCTAATTCCTGCTGTAAAGTATCCTATGCTTGCAAAAACAGCCAATGTATACCACCAAGGTGTATGAGTTAAAAACGTATCTAGCGGACGTAATAGATTTAAATAAACAAAACCTCTTAATCCTTTTGAAAATGAAATAAAACCCTCATCGACAGTTAACGAAGCAACAGCATTTGAGATTGGTTGTCTTATAGACAATTTCCATTCTTTTGGAAAACTCCCAATTTCATAAAAATTTGAGTCAATAAATGAAATGATAAATAAAATTATTAAAGAAGGAATTAAATAAAATCTTTGACCAATAAATTCTCCAATATCATTTGCAGTAGACTTATTAAATACTGAAGTTATTAAGCTAAAAATTGATGCAATAAAATTTGTAATTCTTATGCAAATAAAATCTATAATTTTACTCATAACAAATAATGGCATTTCCAGGATTTTTGCGATTAAATACTTTTCCCAACTTTGAGGTAACAAATAAAATTTTTGTACATTGGATGGTAGTTTTTCATCTTTTTCACTACAAGCCTTACTAAATCTATCAAACATTATTGCCATTAATAGTATACAAAAACCTCCCTCCATAGCCCAACCTACATCAAGTCTTCTTATAGCTTGCCAAACTTGACCACCGATACCTTCGGCTCCAATAAAACAAGCTAGCACTACAAGTGCTAGGGCCATCATTATAACTTGATTAATACCCATCATAATACTTGGAAGAGACATTGGAATCTTGATTTTAAATAATAGCTGTAAATTACTTGACCCAAAAGATGTGGCTGACTCAATAGTCTCTTTGGAAACTTGTCTAATACCAGTGTTGGTTAATCTTATGATAGGTGGCATAGAATAAATCATGGTAGCCAATATTGCTGGAGCACCTCCGATACCAAAAAAGAATAATGCTGGGAATAAATAGACGAATGCCGGCATTACTTGCATAGTGTCTAAAATAGGTTTCATGAAATTTTCAAATCGATCACTTTGTGAACAAACAACTCCTAGTACTACACCAAAAAAAACACATAATAATACAGACAGACTCATTAATCCTACTGTTTGAAGTGAGGCTTCCCACATGCCAACTGCTCCCCAAAAGTAAATAACGAAAGTTGAAAATAATCCTAATTTTAAGCCACCAGCTATAAAACAGGGAAGAATAAAAATTGCTGCTACCAAAACCCAGGGCGAGTCAAGTAAAAAATCTTCAATAAAATAATAACCATTCTTAATATAATTAGCTATAATCTTTGTGATCCATCTGTAATTTTTTTTAAGATAATCTTCACCTTCATTTACCCATGCAGTAAATTTAAATTCATCAGTTACAATTTTTGGAAATTTTGAAGGACCCTCACCTTGACTAGAAAGCACTAAAGCAACGACAAAAACAATTAAAATTATACCATATGTTATTATATTCTTAGACTGATTTGTCTTATTTATAGTTTCCACAATATTAGACATCTTAACTGAGCAAACTAGAATAAAATATTTTACTTTTAAAGAAAAATATTGTCTATTTTAGTCTTTATAATGATTTAAAATTAACGATGACTAATCAAAAAATTACTTGTTCTAATATCTGGAAACTATTTGGTCCAGATGAAAAAAGAATAATGAAAGATTTAGATCCAAATCTTTCAACTAAAGAAGTTCAAGAAAAAACCGGGCATGTTGTGGCTGTTAAAAATGTGAGTTTTTCAATTGAAAAAGGTGAGACTTTTGTAGTTATGGGATTATCAGGAAGTGGTAAATCAACATTGGTAAGGTGTATATCACGACTTATTGAGCCAACGTCAGGAACTGTAAAAATGGATGATGTTGATGTTACAAAAATGAATAGTAGAGAATTATTAGATATTAGAAGAAATAAAATGAGTATGGTGTTTCAACATTTTGGTCTATTTCCCCACAGAACAGTAATAGAAAATATTGCATATGGATTAGAGGTAAGAGGAAACAAAAGAGACGAAAGAATAGAAAAGTCAATGGAAGTTTTAAAAATGGTTGGTTTGGATGGATGGCAAAACAACTATCCTAGAGAATTATCAGGAGGTATGCAGCAAAGAGTTGGTTTAGCAAGAGCGCTAGCCGTAGATCCTGAAATATTAATTTTTGACGAACCCTTTTCTGCCTTAGACCCACTTATAAGAAGAGAAATGCAAGATGAACTTCTAGGTATTCAAGAAAAACTAAAAAAAACAATGGTATTTATTACTCATGATTTTTTAGAAGCAATTAAAATGGCTGATCATATTGCAATTATGAAAGATGGTGAAGTTTCTCAAGTTGGGACACCTGAGGAAATAGTCGCAAATCCAAAAGATCAGTATGTAAAAGATTTCTGTGAAGATGTTCCAAAATATAAAGTGCTTAGTGCAGGAAAAGTCATGAGAAAAGAATGTTGTGATGATACTAAAAAGTTATATGGAGATAAATCACATTGTATACTTGATAATTCTAAAATTGAGACACTTATAGATAAGTTAGTCGACTCCGACAAATCGTTTCCAGTCGTGTGTAGCGATACAGGAGATTTGTTAGGTGAAATAGATCGTTCAATCGTTATGAAATCTATGAAGTCTGCTAGTTAAACTGATTATTTCCTTTAATACTTTTTTGTTTAACTTTATCTCTCCAAATAATTATCATACCAGCTAAAACAATTGCTATCACACCTGGAAAAAGTTGTTCCCAAGGTGCTTCTTTAAAAAAAATCCATCCCAGAACAAAAGAGGAGGGTATACCTAAATATTCAAATGAAGCCATTTTACTTGCTGAGATTAATCTATAGGAATAGATAAATAAAATTGCAGCAGTTCCACCCAATATACCTGTTAAAGTCATCAAAAAGAAATCTTCAATACTTTTTATTTCAACATGGCCACTTGTAATAAAATATAAAATTACACCACCTATAACATTAAATATAAGAGTGAATAGTTGTATCTTTGCAGTTGAGTGACCCTCAGGAATAAATTTAAGTATTATAACTGTCATAGCCCAAGCGATAGCAGTTAAAATAGGAAAGATAGAATAGAAATTGAATATCTCGCTGGTGGGTTTCATAATTAAAACAACACCTAAAAAACCTATAAAAATTGCTGACCATCTATAAATACCAATCATGTCTTTTAAAAAAAATATTGAAAATATAACTATAAAAAAAGGGGATGAAAAAGTAAGAGTCATTGCAGTTGCAAATTCAAGATTTATTACAGAAATAAATATAAAAATATTCATTGCTAAAAATCCCAAACCTCTAAAAAAACTGAGTGTAATGAATGTCTTATTAAGATTTTTAAATATCGTAAAATGCTCTTTTGTAAATAAAATCAGCAAAATTAGAGGTATAACACCTGCAATATTTCTAAACACTGCAAGTTGAATGACAGAATATTCATCTCCTAAAAATTTAATTACCACCATATATAAATCAACACATAGAATTGCCATTAGCATAGTAGTCACTGCAAGATAAGTTTTTTTAATATCAATCTTTTCTGAGGAAATTTTCATGTATAATTTTTTTTAAAATTGTATAAACCTTACAAATAAAATGAGTAATTTTAAACTAAATGAATCTGATATCTTATCAAATCAAGATTGGACATTTCCAACTAACACAGCTTATGGTCCAGGTCGATTTAAAGAAATTGGTATTCACTGTAATAAATTTGGTATAAAAAATCCTTTAATAGTAACTGATAATGGAAGTGCCAAGCTTCCTTTCGTAAAAGAATTAAAGGAGCTTTTACTTAAATCAAATATTAAATCTGACCTTTTTTTTGATATATCTCCTAATCCGAGAGAAGATGAAGTATCTGTTGGTAAAAAAAAATATAAGGATGGAAATCACGATTCAATAATTGCTATAGGTGGTGGTAGCGCTATGGACGGAGGAAAATTAATATGTCTCACAGCAAATAATGATGTACCTCTAAGAGATTTTGAGTTTGAACTAACTCCTCCCAAAATAAGCAGAGATAATCCCTTTCCAAAAATTATAACCATTCCTACTACAGCAGGGACAGGTGCTGAAACAGAAATAACAGCTATGGTCACATATTTAAAAGAGGGAATGAAATTTTGTATGTGGCACCCTGATGTAAGACCAGTTTTGGCTTTAGTTGATCCTGAATTAACATTAAAATTGCCATCATCTTTAACAGCTTGGACTGGGGTAGATGCAATGGTTCATGCAATAGAGGGTTATTGTGTTCCTGGATTTCATCCTTTATGTGATGGATCTGCTTTAGAAAGTTTATCTTTAATATCAAAATCACTTTATTTAGCAGTTGAAGAACCTGAAAATTTATTAGCAAGAGGGGGCATGCATGTTGGTTCTTATCTTGGTGGAATTGCTTTTTTAAAAGGGCTAGGCAATGTTCACGCTATTTCACATATGATTGGCGCAGAATTCAATACTCAACATGGTTTAACTAATGCAATCATATTACCTGTTGTATTAAAATATAATTTATTTGATATGCACGAAAAAGTTAAACGTATGTCAGAAGCAATGCAATTTGAGGAACATTCAGTTGAGTCTTTTATAATTAACATTGAAAAAATGCTGGATAGACTTCAAATACCCAAAAGTCTCAGTGAGATAGGAGTACCAGAAGATTGTGTAGATAGAATTGCAAAAAAAGCAATGAAAGATCAAGCATACGCAACTAATCCAAAAAAAGCTCCTTTTGAAGATATGAAAGAGATGGTTTTGCAAAGTATTAAAAAAGCTCGATAAGCTTTTATGCTTGAAAATCAATCAGTTAAAGAAATACAAAACAATATAAAAAGTCGACAAATCTCAATTAAAGAGGTTGTTGAGTACTATTTAGACAGAATTGAAAAATTTAATCCTGATTTAAACGCTATTGTTCTTCAAAAAGATCGAGAATTAATCATAAAAGAGGCAATTGAAAAGGATAATATCAAGGAAATTGACAAACCTTTAAATGGATTGCCAATAGCAATTAAAGACCTAACAGATGTCGTGGGTTTTAAAACTACATATGGATTTCCAGGGTCAAAAAATAATCAGCCTAAAAAAAATTCATTATTTGTAAATCGATTAATTGATAAAGGAGCAATTGTTATTGGCAAAACAAACACAGCAGAACTTGGCGTAGGAGGACATACAACCAATAGGCTTTTTGGACCAACTTCAAACATTTATGATTTATCAAAATCAGCAGCAGGATCAAGTGGGGGTGCAAGTTCAGCTGTTGCTGCTGGATTATTGCCATTTGCTGATGGCACAGATCAAATGGGATCATGTCGTGGTCCTGCAGCGTATGCAAATATTTATGGTTTTAGACCGACTCCAGGTTTAATTGCAGCAGATCGATCAGTACAAAATTTAGACTTGCCAATACTTACAACGCCCGGATGTTTTGCGAGAAATCCAAAAGATATGTCAATTTTATTAGACGAAATTGTAGGAAGTGATTCATTAGATAAATTTTCATTTGATTTAGATAACTCTTTTAAAAATCAAAATGTAAGTGAAAAAGAATTTTCATCTTTTAAAATTGGATGGCTTTCCAATATGAATGGGAATTATATTATAGAAAAAGATATATTGGAAATTTGTGAGACTAAATTAAAAGATTTAGAAAAAATAAATCTTAGAGTAGAAAACCTTAAACCAAAAATAAATACTGATATTTTGTGGAAGAGTTGGACAACTTTAAGAGCCAAAAGTATTTATGAAGATACTTTAGCTATGAATATTATAGATATTAGTTCAATGACATATCAAGCAATTTGGGAATATAACAAAGGCAAAGAAATTAAAGCCGAAGATCTAAAAATAGCCTTAAATCAAAAACAAGAATGTTTAAATCAAATAAATTTAATGTTTGAAAATTTTGATTTTTTAGTATTACCATCAGCTCAAATTTTTCCCTTTGATAAAAACTTACAATTTCCAAAAAATATTAATGATAAAGAATTAGATACTTATCATCGTTGGTTAGAAGTTTTTATATTATCCAGCCTTTTAGAACTACCTACAATTACAATTCCAGCAGGTTTTAACAAAGATGGTATGCCTATGGGTATGCAAATTATTGGGAAAAATAAAGATGATTTGAAATTATATTCTTTTGCAAGTAAATATGAAGATATTTTCAATTTTAGTAAAATTAAACCTAAATTAGATTAGTTAAGATGAGACACCCCCACCATTATAAAATTTCAATTGCTCTTGCGATATCCGCTGGTGCTTGGGGAATATACTGGTTACCACAAAGAATTCTTGAGGACGGTGGTTTAACTGGAGGCTGGGGTACAATTTCCCAAATGATAATTGGAACTCTAATCTTAATGCCTATTGCATTTTGGAGAATGAGCAAAAAAAAAGGTACCGGATTAGAACTCCCTGGTATGGGAATTTTAATTGGGGGAGGTTTTATATGTTATGCATTAAGCTTTCTTTTAACTGACGTAGTCAGAGCTTTAATAATGTTTTATATGACACCTGTTTGGACAACTATTTTCGAAATTATTTTTTTAAAGAAAAAACATGGTTGGCAAAGAATTGTTAGTTTAGGTTTAGCACTTGGTGGATTATGGGTAGTTTTTGGCCAAGGTGGCAATATTCCATTACCAGAAAATGCAGGAGACTGGTTAGCTCTTCTAGGTGGAATTATGTTTGCAGGAGGAATGATTAGACTTGAAGTTATAAAAACTGACGGAGTATTTCCTATAATTTTCGGTTTTTTCTTTTATGGCACATTGTTTAATATAGTAGCTGGCTTTTTACTTGTAGATTATCTTGGACCAATGCCATCAACAGAAGCATTTATTTCAATGACAACATTTCTTGTTTTAATATCAGTTTTTTATTTTATTCCAACTGGTATTGTAATCCTTTGGGCCCCAACCCAAATAGGAGCAGGAATATGTTCAATTTTATTTTTATCAGAAATAATAGTTGGTGCAATTAGCTCAAGCATTCTTACTGATGAACCATTTGGCTGGCGTCAGATCACTGGATGTTCTTTAATTGTTATTGGTGGAATAGTAGCTGTAGTTTTATCTCCAAAAGAAGATGTCAGTAAATAATAATGAGCAAAAAAAAATTTATAACATTTTAAATTATGAGATATAGTAATTAGATGAATTCAAATAAAATAAATGTAAGACGTAGTTTTATTTTTACACCAGGTCTAAAACCAGAAATGTTTCCAAAAGCTATTTCGTCAGGTGCAGATATGGTTTGTATTGAATTAGAAGATGGAATAGCAATCAAAGATAAAGATGAAGCAAGAAATAATACATTTAAAGCACTGGAGACACTTGAAGTTAAAAGTGGTGTTGAGTTAGTTGTTAGAGTAAATTGTCAACGAACTAAATTTGGTCTTATGGATCTTGAAGCTGTTGTTTCAAGCAAAACAAATGTGAAAGCAATAATGTTACCTAAAGTTAAAACACCTGATGAAATTACTTTTATTGATGATATGTTGACAGATTGTGGTTTAAACACTGATCTTCATGTAATAATGGAGACTAACGAAGCACTTGAAAGTATTTATGACATTGCTCATGCAAGCAAAAGAATAGTTGCACTATATTTTGGAGGTGTAGATATGGCTGCAGAGCTTAGAGTTCCAAATGAATATAAAAATTTGATATATGCAAGATCTAGATTAGTACATGCAGGAGCAAGTGTTGGTGTAGATGTTATAGAAGTACCTTATTTAGATCTAGAGGATATGGATGGAATGAAAAAAGAAGCAGAACTTGTAAGAGATTTAGGATTTACAGGAAAAGGTTCTATTCATCCAAAACAAATAAACATGTTGAATGAAATTTTTACTCCTTCTAAAGAAGAAATTATCAAAGCTAAAAGAATTGTAGACCAATTCAATGAGTCGGATACCGGTTTAGTAGTAATTGATGGAAAGCTTATTGAAAAACCTGTTCTTCGAGAAATGCAGAGAAAAATTTTAATAGCAGATAAAATTAATCAAAGTTAATTTCTAGAAATTTTTATTAACAATTTCATCTAACATATTGATCATATCTCTTTTATAATTTTCATCAGTGCCTGAGTCTGTTTCAATGACAGAGAAGTATGATGCAACAATTCCATTCTTTAAATTAATTGCCAAAAATTGACCTCCAAGTCCAGAATGACCAATCCAATCACCACATTTCATAGATGAATTAGAATAGTATAGATATTTATCAGTAGATAACTCCATATATTTAGTACCCTTATTTGCTAGAGTTTCACTTAAAAATTTTTCTGAGCCAACTTTTCTATTTTTTACACCATGGCCTTTTCTGGAGAATAATAGTCCATACCTTAAAAAATCTCTTGAAATCAAGCATCCTCCACCCGAAATCCACGGCATACTATCTCTATCAGTTCCCATATACATAGCATCTTCAAAACCCGCCGCCTCAACGGCTTTTAATAACCAGTCTTTTAATTTTTTTCCGCTAACTTTCTCAATTATTACACCTAAGACATCAGTATTTGCAGACTTATAGTGAGATAAATCATTTTTATTTTCTAATGTTTCTCCCTTAATAGACTCAATTGAATTTAGAAATTCTTCTTGAACAATTTTATAATTTTGGTCGTTAGGAAGTCTCCAACCACAGACTGGTTCATGTAAATAAGATGATGTATAGGGATCAGTATAATCTTCACTATAGGAGTTTTGTATATTCATATCTAGTACATCCTGAATTTTTGCTGATGCATATCCAGAATTTATATTTGGCAAATAGTCAGCAACAGTTTTATTTAAATCGATTATTTTTTTTTCGACAAGTTCACCTATGAATAAATTAACAAACATTTTTGTAATAGACATTATAGTTTGAGGAGTATACTCATTAAAATCATCTGCATATTTTTCAAAAAGAATATCTTGATCTTTCCCAACTAATAATGAGCAAAAATATTTATGACTTATCATTTTTTGTACAGATATAATTTTTTCAATTTCAGGATTATACTTTTTATTTAAAATTAAAACTTGATCAGATCTAAATAACAAACCATACCTATTTATTTTGTGTAAATTTCTGTAGCCTTCTCTTCTTGTTTCAGGTAAATACCATTTTGGTTTATTATCTCTTATAATTTTGAGAGAGGGGTTTGGTTCACTAATAATTTTTTTTTTATACATTAAATTTAAAATACATAATTTATTTTAAAACTGATATAGCTTTAATTTTATCTGGTCCAACGCCACAACATCCTCCAATAATTTGCGCACCATTTAATACCCATGATTTTGCCTCTTCAAGATACGAAGACGGTGAAATATCATCTACTAACTTCCAATTTGGTTTTTCAAAATATCCATTATTAGGATAAGCACCAATTGATCCTTTATGAATTTTTTTAAGAATTTTTACTGCTTCACTTGTTACTTTAATATCAGAGTGAGCAACTAAAATTGGCCCTTTATGAAGTTGAGTAAATTTTAATAATGAATTTTCTAAATAATCATAAAACTGAGCTTTGGAATTAGTCACACTCTCTTGATACCCATGCATTAACTTTCCTTCCTCATTATTCATTGCACAAGAGATAGAAAGCCATACTGGTAAATTAATTTTAGATGAACATTCAATAATACTTTCAACTGTTTCATCTTTAGAAGTCATTGCTTCTAAAATAATCAAATCAACACCTGCATCTGATAAAATTGTTAACTGTTCAGAAAATCCAGGCGTTATCTCATTCTTTGTTAATTTATCCCAACTCCCAGATGTAGAAACGGAACCAGCAACTGCAATTTCTCTCTCAGTCGAGGCAGCAGCTTTTAATGCTATATCAACAGTTTTTTTATTCCATTCCTGAGTAAATTTCTCATAACCATATTCTTTCATTGATATAGGGGTAATTGCGTAAGTATTTGATGTAATTATATCTGCTCCTGATTTTATATAATTTTCATGAACTTGAAAAAGTTTATCTGGATCATCAATTGCACTCTTTCCAGCCCACAAATCTTTGTCCATCTTTGCACCAATTTGCTCTAGTTCTCCACCATTACCTCCATCAAGTATTACAACACTATTTTTATCTAATTTTTCTTTTATGAACTGGTAAGACATTACCTATTTGTTATTTGTAAACGCACAGATTTTATTTCCATCTAAATCACGAATATAAGAATAATAAACTCCAGAACCTTCAGGTCTTTCACCGCCCGAACCTTCACTTGTTGCCCCAAGTTGCAAACCAAGTTCATGAAATTTGTCTACAATATTTCTAGAATTAGTTATAAATGAAACCTGAGAACCATTTCCTATAGTTGCTTCTTTTTTATTTACAGGTTTTGTAACATAAAACTCAACTTTTCCATCACCACCTTTTTGAGAATAGCCTGCACAAACATCATCAGTCTCAATTCTTTCTAAGTCTAAAATTTTAAATAGTTCATCATAAAATTTGATTGAACGATTTAAATCATTAGTTCCAACCATGATGTAACCGATCATATTATTTTGGCCAGTGCGTAATTGTTTTTACTTCTAAGAATTCAAGCAATCCCCATATTCCACCTTCACGCCCATTCCCTGATTGTTTATAACCACCAAATGGAGCACCTGGGTCAGCGCCATTACCGTTAACATAAATTGTTCCTGCTTTAAGTTTTTTTGAAATTCTTTTTGCTTTTTCTTTGTCTTCAGTTTGCAAATAGTTTCCAAGACCATACTCTGTCTCATTTACAATTTTGATAGCTTCTTCTTCAGTTTCAAATGGAATAATTGAAAGAACAGGGCCAAATATTTCTTCTTTAGCCACTCTCATATCATTAGTCACATCTGTAAAAATGGTTGGTTTAATAAAGTAACCTTTGTTCATACCATTAGGTAGTTCAGGACCACCAGCGGTTAAGGTAGCACCTTCATCAATACCACTCTGTATTAAACTAATTATTTTATCGTATTGAACTTTTGAAACAACTGGACCTATGTGATCTCCTTTTTTAGAAGCGTGATCAACTTTTATCAAATTAGCTTCTTCGGCAGCCTCTTTTATAGCTCTTTCATAAATTGATTTTTCAACTAGCATCCTTGTAGGTGCATCACATGATTGGCCTGAATTGCTCATTACATTTCTAATACCATCACGAACCGCATTAGGGTGGGAGTCAGCAAAAACAATGTTTCCACCCTTACCACCAAGCTCAAGACAAACTCTCTTAATCGTATCAGCTCCATTCTTTAATATTAGTTTTCCTGCACGTGTTGATCCTGTAAAAGATACTAAATCAATATCAGGGTGGGTTGAAATATCAGTACCCACACCAGCACCATCACCGTTTACTAGATTAAAAACACCGGCAGGAAAACCTGCTTCATCTATCATTTCAGCAAACAACATAGCTGATATAGGCGCAATTTCTGAGGGTTTATGGATCATGGTACATCCAGTTGCGAATGCAGGAACAACTTTTAATGCTATCTGATTAATAGGCCAATTCCATGGTGTAATCAAACCACACACCCCTATAGGCTCATAACAAATTCGATTGTTTGACTCAGGACTAAATTGTTCATCAAATTTAAATTCTTTTAATCTGACTATGAAATCTTCTAAGTGTGATTGACCACTTGAAGTTTGAGCATCATTTGACCAATCCATTGGAGCTCCCATTTCCATAGATATGGCTTCTGTCATTTCAGAATATCTTTTTTTATAAATATCTAACAATTTTTCAAGAAGTTTTACCCTTTCTTCTTTCGAACTTTCACTCCATGTGACTAGCGCTTTTTTTGCAGAACTAACTGCAGCATTTGTATCCTCTTTTGAACCAAGAGAGATAGTTGCAAAGGCTTCTTCGGTAGATGGATTGATTACATCAAGATCGTTAGGTTTACTTGGAGAAACCCATTTTCCATTTATATAAAATTTTCTTTTGTCTAACATAATAATGTCTCCTTATAGTATATTTAATTAAATTCCTTAAGTATTTTTTCCCGGTGTTCATCTAAATCGGGTATGTCACCTCTTTTATTTGGATCTTTGTAAGCTGACATTTTAATAGGATTACCTGCTAATTTGAAATCCCCAATAACTTTATGATAAGCTTTGACGATCATATTTCTTGCTTCAACCTGTGGATTCTCAACTGCTTCTTTAATGTTGTATATAGGGCCACAAGGAATTCTTTCTTTTTCCATTTCATTTACCCAATCGGTTGTAGATTTTGATGATAACTTATTTTCTAAAATTATTTTTAGTTTATCTATATTTTTTGCTCTAGCAGAATTGGAATTAAATTTTTCATCTATACTAACTTCTGGAATTTTTAAAACATTACATAATTTTTCAAACAATTTATCATTACCAGCAGCAACTATAATGTAGCTATCTTTTGTTTTGAAAGCTTCAAAAGGTGCAATAGAAGGATGTCTTGAACCCATTGGTTCAGGAATTTCATTTTTTGATAAATATCTAGCAATTGCATTTTCAAGTATAGCTATTTGACAATCAAGCATAGAGACATCTATGAACATTCCTTTTCCAGTTTTTTGTCTGTCATATAAAGCTGCGTTAATACCAATAGCTGTAAACAATCCAGCTGTGATATCACCAATGGATGTACCGACTCTTGTTGGTTCTGAGTTGGGTTGACCAGTAACACTCATTAATCCTCCCATACCTTGAACTACCATGTCGTATGCTGGCAATTCTTTTAAAGGACCTGTTTGTCCAAAACCAGAAGCAGATGCATAAATGAGTTTAGGATATTTTTTATTTACTTCATCCCAACCATAACCCCATTTTTTTAACGTGCCCGGTTTAAAATTTTCTACTAAAATATCTGCTTTAGATAAAATTTTATCAAAAATTTTTTTATCATCCTCATTTTTTAAATTTAAGGCAATGCTTTCTTTACCCCTATTAAGCGACATGAAATAAGCAGAATAGTCTTGAACAAATGGGCCAAATTTACGCGAGTCATCGCCAATTTCTGGAGCCTCAACTTTTATAACTCTTGCACCAAGATCAGATAATATCATTGTGCAATAAGGCCCAACTAATACTCTAGTTAAATCAACTACTAATAAGTTTTTTAAAGGTCCATCCATAAATTTTTGTAGTTATTTTGAGACCTTGACTCTTATCAACATCTTCATTTTAATGCACGAATTAAATAACAATTGAGAGGAAAAAATAATGTTTAAAAAATTATCTTTATATTTTACTTCATTAGTTTTGGCGTTCACAATGATTGGTTCAGTTTATGCTGTTACTTTAAAAGCAAGTCACCAATGGCCAGGAACTCCAAGAGCTGATGGATCATATGATCCACGTCATGAAATGGTTCAAATAATTGCGGATGAAGTAAAAAAAGCTAACGTTGGAATAGATATAAGAATCTACCCAGCAAAATCTTTATATAAACCAAAAGAACAGTGGAAACCAATGACTACTGGACAATTGGATATATCTGCATTCCCTTTAGCATATGCTTCAAAGTTTCATCCAGAATTTGATGCAACATTAATGCCAGGAACTGTAAAAAACCATGATCATGCATTAAGATTTAATAAAGGTCCAATGATGACTGAAATTAAAAGAATTATTACTGATGCTGGTGTAGTAGTTTTATCTGATGCTTGGTTAGGTGGTGGGTTTGCTTCAAAATCGAAATGCATAAAAAATCCTAGTGATGCTAAAGGACAAGTAATGAGAGCTGCTGGAAAAGCGTTTAACCAAATGTTAGAAGCTGCTGGAGCAGGTATACAAAGTATGCCATCTTCAGAAATCTATACTGGTTTACAAACAGGTGTATTAACTGGTGCAAATACTAGTTCAGGAAGTTTTGTAAGTTATAAAATTTACGAACAAGTTAGTTGTGCAACACCTCCAGGAAAATTTGGTTTATGGTTTATGTATGAGCCAATTCTTATGTCTAAAAAGTCTTTTGATGCTTTAAACTCAAAACAACAAAATGCACTTATGGACGCTGGAAAAGTCGCAGAAAAATATATGACTGCTCAAGTTGAAAACTTAGATAAAAAGTTTGAGGACGCATATAAAGCTGCTGGTGTAAAATTAGTTTATATGGATGAGAAAGATCACGCTGCTTGGGTTGAGATAGCAAAAAAATCTTCTCACAAAGCTTTCGCCGAGAAAGTTCCAGGTGGAGATAAATTAATGGAAATGGCTTTGGCAGTTAAATAAAATACTATATAAAGAACCCCTATTTAATTTTTTAGATAGGGGTTTTTTTATGAAAAATAAATATTTAAAATTCTGTAATTTTACAGCAAGAGCTTGTGGAGCATTTGCTGTATTAGCTTTACTTTTGTCCATCTTAGTAATTGTAGAGTTAGTATTTGAAAGATATTTTTTTCAAAGAGCAATTACTTGGCAAACAGAATTGGTAACAATGTTGCTTGTTGCATCCACATTTATAGGAAGTGCTTATGTTTTAAGTGAAAAAGCTCATGTTAGTATGGAGTGGATTTATGATTTTATGTCAAAAAGAAATATTTTACGTTTAAAAATATTTACTTCTTTATTAAGTCTATTATTTTTTCTAATTCTATTTTACTTCGGTTTTTTAATGGTTGAAGAAGCCTTTACAAAAAATTATTCAACTGGAACAGTTTGGGACCCTCCACTATGGATACCATACTCTTCAATGATGATAGGAGCTGTATTAATGATACTTCAATACATTGCTGAAATAATAAAATTAACAGATCAATTTGAGGAAAATTAATGGATCCTTTAATAATAGCCATTATTGTTGCAGTTTTTACATTAATTGTTCTTTTCTCAGGCATACCAATTGCTTTTGGTCTTAGTTTTGTATCAATAGTTCTTCTAGTTTCATTTGAGGGTTTTCAAATGCTAGATGTTTTTGCAGAAACTTTTTACGCAGGACTAAACTCTTTTGTCCTTCTTTCAATTCCAATGTTTATTTTGATGGGTATGGCTGTAGCAAATTCTCCTGCAGGAAAAGATCTATATACAGGATTAGATAGATGGTTATGGAGAGTTCCTGGAGGTTTAGTTATCTCAAATATAGGAGCATGTTCAATTTTTGCAGCACTAAGTGGATCAAGTCCA
This sequence comes from uncultured Pelagibacteraceae bacterium, assembly GCA_902514755.1. Classification (GTDB taxonomy): domain Bacteria; phylum Pseudomonadota; class Alphaproteobacteria; order Pelagibacterales; family Pelagibacteraceae; genus Pelagibacter. The sequence goes on along the minus strand of CABXRY010000009.1, from coordinate 6,265 downwards.
GCAACATGTGCAGCGATTGGAACGATGGGTATTCCAGAGATGAGGAAAAGAGGTTACTCTGATCAGATTGCTACAGGCACAATTGCAGCAGGAGGAACATTAGGTGTATTAATTCCACCAAGTATTGTTTTAATTGTCTATGGAATTGCAACTGGAACATCAATTGGTAGATTATTTTTATGTGGTTTAGTCCCTGGTTTTATGTTGGCAGGAATGTTTGCTATTTGGGCATTAATTCATAGTTACTTTATTGATAAAGATGCAGCCAAAGCTTTACGAAATCGTATTAGACCAACATTAAAAGAGAAGTTAGAGGTGTTACCAAGAATACTCCCGTTCTTAGCAATTATAGCTGGAGTTCTATATGTTTTGTATGGTGGTGTTGCAACACCATCAGAAGCATCAGGTGTTGGAGCATTTTTAGTTTTTGTATTGATTGCAGTTGTTTACAAAATTTATCAACCAAAAAAAATATGGAATATTGTTAAAGTTTCAATGAAAGAAAGTGTAATGATAATGTTTATTATTGCAGCCTCTTATCTGTTTGCATTTACATTATCACAGCTTTACGTAACCCAGTCTTTAGCTCAGAGCATGGTAGAATTAAGCTCAAATAAATGGGTAGTGTTTATATTAATAAATATATTTCTTTTGATTGCTGGTTTCTTTTTACCTCCAGTTGCTGTTATTGTGATGACTTCAGCAATATTATTACCAGTTATAACAACTTTAGGATTTGACCCTTATTGGTTTGCAATTGTATTTACAATCAATATGGAAATTGGATTAATCACACCTCCTGTTGGATTAAATCTTTATATTATTAAAGGAATTACCCCAGACGTTAGTTTGTCAGAAATTTTGAAAGGCTCTATACCATTTATGATTATAATGGCATTGGCTATTTTAATTTTATGTATTTTTCCAGAAATAGTGACATGGCTTCCTGACAAAATAATGGGTAAACCTCTTGGATACTAATAATAAGATTAGTAGAAAAATATCTGTTGCTCCAATGATGGATTGCACAGATAGACATGACCGTTTTTTCTTGAGATTAATGAGTAAAAACGTAATGCTTTATTCTGAAATGGTTGCTACAAAATCTGCAATTCATGGAGATAGAAAAAAAATCTTATCGTATAGTCCTGAAGAAAAACCCTTAGCATTACAGGTTGGTGGATCAAATAAAGATGAGTTGGCAGAAGTTGCTAAGATCGCAGAGGATATGGGATACGATGAAATCAACATAAACCTTGGCTGTCCAAGTAAAAAGGTTCAAAAAAATATGTTTGGAGCATGTTTAATGAAAGAGCCCGATCTTGTTGCAGAGTGTATTAATTCAATGGTAAATTCGTGCAATATTCCTGTTACAGCAAAAACAAGAATTGGTTTTGATCAAACTGAGGATTTTGATTATTTGAACAACTTTATTCATAAAATGCGAGATGCAGGGACCAAAACATTTATTTTGCATGCAAGAAAAGCAATGCTTACTGGTTTATCTCCAAAGCAAAATTTAAATATTCCTAAATTAAACTACAATATGGTTTATGAAATAAAGAAAAAAAATCCTGAATTAGAAATAATTATTAATGGAGGAATTTCAAAGGTAAGTGAGATTGATAATCATTTAAAATTTTGTGATGGTGTTATGATAGGAAGATCAATTTATCAAAATCCATATTCATTAATAGAAATTGAAAGAGATATTTTTGATACACATAACAATCCAACTAGAGAACAGGTTGTGGAAAAACTTTTAGAATATGCTGATAAGGAAGTAAAATTAGGAACAAAGATTAATCATATAATGAGACACACTGTAGGTTTGTACCATGGACAGACAGGTTCAAAAGATTGGAAAAGATATTTAAGTGATAACTTAATGGCTCGAGAGTCCGATTTTCAGAAAACAAAACATATTATGACAATTGTTCAAAATAATGAGAAAGCCATCCAGGATAATTCTTAATGGAAATTTTAGATATAAATGAAATAATTAATTTATTAGTTGTTTTGTCAATAGCTGCATCAGTAGCAGGTTTTATGGCTGGCTTACTTGGAGTTGGCGGAGGTATTATAATGGTGCCAGCTCTGTATTATGCTTTTACAGTATTAGATTTTGATATTGCAACAAGAATGCATTTATCTGTTGGAACTTCTTTGGCAATAATAATTCCAACTTCAGTTATTTCATCAAAAACTCATATGGAATACGATGCAGTAGATTTTAAGTTAGTAAAATCATTCGGTATCTTTATTGTGCTAGGCGTAATTGGAGGAACATTTTTAGCAGTTAATCTTAAGACATCCACATTTGTTTTATTTTTCTCAGTAATGGCATTTATTGTTGGTTTATTTTTTATTTTCTTTAGAGAAAAAGTTGTAGAAAATCCAAAAAAAATCAAAGACTCAATTAAAAATATTTCTGGGATTATCGTAGGTTTTATTTCTGTACTACTTGGTATAGGGGGAGGTTCTTTAATGGTCCCATTTATGAGAACTTTTGGTTATGATATAAGAAAATCAATTGGAACAGCATCTGCAATTGGTTTTTTAATTGCATTAAGTGGAACTATAACAATGATAACGGGAGGTAAAATAGTTGCAAATATAAATACACCTTTTAGCATTGGTTATATTAATTTACTTGGATTTATTGTATTTGTTCCTGTGACGATGTTAATGGCACGTATAGGGGCAAAGGCAGTGTATAAATTAGATAAAAAGTTATTAAGTAAGATTTTTGGAACATTTTTAATTGCTGTTTCTATAAGATCTTTTATTGAATATTTAAATTTAACTTAAAAAAAAATAAATTATGAAGTTTAATTTAAAAGAAATTATTTCCTCAATTGCTGACGTAGGTCAAAAACTATTTAAAAAAACTGAACTTAAAAAAGATGATTTAGAGACCATAATTTCATTATGTGATGATTTAATTTCTAATAAAGGAGCTGCTTTTGGAATAACAGTTGCAAGAGATATAACTGATTTGTATCAAACACTCTCACCTGAAAATAAACTTCTTTTTTTTAAAAAGATAAATGAAAAATATAAACCGAGTCACACAAAAGTAGCTGAAGCTATAGAAAATTATCAAAAAACTCAAAATGATAAAAACTTGTATAAATTATTTGTCACATCGGAAGGTAAGAGAAGGGAGCTTTTTAAAAGAATGAATATGGCTCCGCATGGAATATCAACAATTGTTTCATTAAGAGAGGATTTACTAAAATTACTTGATCAAAATAAGGATCTTGTACCTTTGGATGATGATTTAAGAGAATTGTTTAAATCTTGGTTTAATCCAGGGTTTTTAAAATTAGCAAAAATTACCTGGGATACCAAAGCAGCAGTTTTAGAAAAAATAATGAAATACGAAAGAGTTCATGAAATTAAAGATATGGATGAACTAAAAAGACGGCTTGGAGAAGATAGAAGATTTTTTTCTTATTTCCATCCAGCGCTTGAAGATGAGCCAATAATTTTCGTACAAGTTGCTCTAACTAATGGTTTAGGCAGATCTATTCAAGAAATTACAAAACCAAGGTCAGATGGAGATCAAAAATATGACTCAGCAACCTTTTATTCGATTAGCAACTGTCAGGAAGGTTTATCTAGAGTAACTTTAGGAAACTTTTTAATTAAAAGAGTTGTGTTTGAAATTCAAGAGGAGTTACCAAATATTAAACATTTTGGAACACTTTCACCTATACCTGGTTTTAGAGATTGGTTTTCATATCTAGAGGATGGAAAAATAAAAAATATTTTAGGAGATGTACCAGTAGAAAATATTTCTTTTTTAAAATCACCGGACTTAAAAGTTGGTGATCCTAGAATTGTTTCAAATAAAGTAGCTATTACAAAATTAGTTGCGCATTATTTAATGAATGAAAAAGATAAAAAAAAATTGCCAATAAATGATGTTTGTAGGTTTCATTTAGGTAATGGAGCTATAATTGATGATATTATTATAAATGCAAATGTATCAGAAGTGGGTTTAAATAGATCATTTGGTGTGATGGTTAATTATTTATATGAGCTTAATAATATTGAAAAAAATCACGAAGAATATATCAACAATAAGACAATAATAATCTCTGATAAACTTAAAAAAATTATTTAAAGTATAATTTAATTAATTCCCCATTTAACTTTATTCCAAATTCTTTCATGGAAGTAGTAGAAAAAGAGAGGAACAATTGAACCTACACCTAATATTCCCGCACCTGTAAATGTGCCAGTATAAATATAGCCAAAAATCATCCAATAAATAAAAATAAAAAATCTCCAGGAAAATGTTTTTGCAATAGATCTAATTTTTTTATCTGCCATTATTTAATTATATAATAAATAACTATTGTAACAAATATTTAAATAGTTAACTTTAGATTTAATGAATAAGATTAACAAAAATTTTTTGAAATCATCTTATCTTATAACAAATCTTAAATTATGTTCGATCAGATTGAATAATAATTCAAAGTTTCCATGGTTAATATTAATTCCTAGAAGAAAAAATGTTAAAGACATGACTGAACTTAATTTAAAAGATCAAATATTACTTATGAAAGAAATTATTCATGTAAGCAAAATTGTTAAAAAATTATTCAAAACTTCTAAGCTTAATGTTGAAAAAATTGGAAATATAGTTCCACAATTACATATTCATATTATAGCTAGAAAAAAAAATGATATTTCATGGCCATTATCTGTATGGGGTGTTAAAGGAAAACCTTACTCTGCTAAAGTTTTAAATGAATTAATAAATAAAATAAGGTTAGCCTTTAAATAGAAAGAGGTGATTTCAGTCTCCCTCCATCACCTCGCATATTAGATTAAACGATTCTCTTGTAATAACTAAGCACGTTTTGATTGAATCTTAGGTAAATTGTATAACTTTATTCTGCGATTTCTTTTTCACAAAATTTAGAGGCAAATTCAGTATCTTTAATTATTTTTTCAGGTTTTTGTTTAAAAACTTCTTTTAATTCCTCATCATTAAATTTTTTACCCAACTTTTGAATGGTACAAAGACAATAAGTTTTTGCTTTATTTGAACCTAAATACTGCTTAGAATTTTGATAACATCCAATATAGATTTGCTGTTGATTTATCTCACTAAATGCATGGTTTTTGATCGGTATTAGTAAAATTAAAAGTAAAATTAAGCTATATTTTCTGATCATATTCGCCAGTTTTTCCAGTTTTTTGAAGTAGATCATCAATAAAATCAAAGATTTTTTTCTTTCGTACATCTGATGTTGGGCTTTCGGTTACAATAACTAAAGATGGTTTGTTTGATGATGCTCTTATTAAGCCCCATGACCCATCCTCAAATGAAAATCTTATACCATTTACTGTTAATACATCACTTATCTCTTGATCATCAATTTTAGTTTTATTTGTTTTAATTTCTTCAATTTGTTTTACTAAATCATCTACTACTTTATATTTTTCTTCATCTTTGCAAAAAGGAGCCATAGTTGGTGTTTGAAAAGTATTTGGTAGTTCACTTATGATCTCACTCATTTTTTTATCCTGATCATTTAATAAATGACAAACGTGAATTGCTGAATTGATACCATCATCATATCCATAACCTAGAGGTTGATTGAAAAAGAAATGACCACTTTTTTCAAATCCAGCTAATGCTTTTTCAGTATTAACTTTTCTTTTAATATGAGAATGACCTGTTTTCCAATATATAGTTTCACAATTATTATTTAATAAAATTTTATCTTTTGAATATAGTCCGGTCGATTTTACATCGACTATAAATTTAGAATTTTTATATTTAGTAGATAAATTTCTTGCAATTAATAAACCAATTTTATCTGAAAATATTTCTTCTCCATTATTATCTATTACTCCAACTCTGTCACCATCACCATCAAACCCAAATCCAATATCAGCATTATTGTCTTTTACAGCTTTAGCTATCGCATGAAGCATCTCTAAGTCTTCAGGGTTAGGATTATATTTTGGAAAAGTCCAATCTAATTCACAATCAAGTTCTATAACTTCACAACCTATGCCTCTTAAAATATCAGGCGCAAACACACCTGCGGTTCCATTTCCACATGCAACTACAGCTTTTATTCTTTTATCAATTTTGTTGTCATTTATTAAATCGTCTTTGTAGATTTGTTTAAAATTTTCAATTTGTCTTTCATTCCCTTGACCTAAGATAAACTTCTCATTTAATGTTATTTCTTTTAATTCCTTCATTTCCTCTGGTGCATGAGTTAACCCTTTT
>CABXRY010000008.1 GCA_902514755.1 uncultured Pelagibacteraceae bacterium | reverse complement strand
GATTTAGATATTGGGATTTCGACAAGTGTTGGTATTGGAGGTGATCCAATTAACGGAAGTTCTTTCAGGGATATCATTGAAAAATTTGAAACTGACAATGAAACAGATTTGATTTTAATGATTGGTGAGATTGGTGGACCTCAGGAAGTAGCAGCTGGGGAATTTGCAAAAGAAAATATGACAAAACCTATAGTAGGTTACATTGCAGGATTAACCGCTCCAAAAGGAAGAGTGATGGGTCATGCTGGTGCAATTGTTTCAGCTTACGGAGAAAGTGCAGTTGAAAAGGTAGAACTTTTAAAAGAATGTGGTGTAACCATTTCTAAAAATCCATCTGTTATGGGCGAAACAGTAAAAGAAGTATTAGATAGAAAATAGACCGATCTTAATAAAATATTTGCTTACTAGAAAATTAAAGTTCTAAATTTTTTAATTTTTCCATGTATTCATCAAATTCTTTAACAAATGATTGCGTCGGTTTAATATTTTTTTTTCTTTGATCTGAAGATGTTTTTTCTAAATAGAAAAAATTATTTTCACATGCTTCGTTTATTATGAGTGCAGATTTAGGTCTAGAAGTTTTAAATAATTTTGTTTTAAGTTCTTCGACAGACAATTTTTCACCTTCTTTATATGAATTCATAACTAATAACATCATATGATAATGTGATGGTGATTTTCGAAAAAAATAATTACTAGAACTGTGAGAACGTCTTACTTGATCTTCCCAAAACTCCAATAAATCCTTTGTTCCCTTCATTTATCCTCTAACTTTAGATTTTGTTGGATCATAAAAAGGAAAAGCGACAACTTTTGCACCAATTCTTTTTTGATGACCATCTAATTTACCAATTTCAACTTCAGTTCCAATTTCAGAATATTTTATATCTAACTTACATAAAGCTATATTTTTTCCAAGTGTTGGAGATAACATTCCGCTGGTAATTACACCAATTTGTGCACGGCCTACATGAACACAATCACCATGAATAGCTGGTTCGTGACCAACTAGCTCTAATCCGACTAATTTTTTTTGTGGATTAGCTTTTCTTTTAATCAATTGTTCTTTGCCAATAAAATCATCCTCTTTAGTTTTAAGTGGAACTGTAAAACCAATGCCTGCTTCAAAAGGATCTGTTTGATCATCAAATTCGTAACCATAAAATATTAATCCAGCCTCAATACGAACCATATCTAAAGCTTCTAACCCCAGAGGCGTTATGTTGAATTCTTTTCCAGCTTCCCAAACTTTATCCCAAACCTCATTAGCATCTTTTGGATGGCACCAAATTTCATATCCAAGTTCACCGGTATAACCAGTTCTTGAAATTACAATTGGTGTTCCAGTTTCATGATCAATTCGAGCAATATTAAATCTAAACCATTCAAGCTCAGTTATTGATGGTTGAATAGGGGCTGTCCATACAAATTTTTCTAAAATTTTTCTACTGTTTGGTCCTTGAACAGCTATATTGTGAATATGATCTGTTGCAGATTTTATCCAAACTTTATAATTTTTCTTTTTAGCTTGCTCTTTTAACCACTCACCACTGTATTCATCTCCACCGATCCATCTAAAATTGTCTTGTCCAAATTTAAATAGAGTGCCGTCATCTAACATACATCCATTTTCATAACACATAGCAGTATAAACTACTTGACCTACAGATAATTTTTTAACATTTCTGGTTAAAGTGTATTGCATCAAATTTTCTGCATCAGGTCCAAGGATTTCAAATTTTCTAAGAGGAGAAAGATCAGTTGCTATCGCACTTTCTCTACAAGCATTGTATTCTTTTATGGTTCCTGAATTTGTAAAATTATTAGCCAACCAAAAACCTTTATACTCAACAAAATTTCTTGTTAATTCAGATGTCTTTTTATGAAAACCTGTTTCTTGAGTTAACTTTGGTTCAGAGTCAGTTTTCATTCTAAATGCAATTGCTTTTGAATATTTGTTATTTTTTGCATAAGTTCTAACAAAAATATCTGTAGGGTTCCAGCCATTTGCAGCATCTACATCGCAAGGACAAGCAGATGATATACAAGTTAAATCTTTTAAAGCTCTAAACAAAACATAATCACCAGGTCTAGACCAAGGTTCATCAAATGTTGCAACATTATTTGCATCAATTCCTGTGTTAAAAAATAGATTTATTGCTGACCAACTTTTTCTTGCATTTATATCATATTTTTCTAATCCTTTATTAAAGTTATCAGTACAATTTATATGACCCATATAACCAAGATCTTCATAGTATTTTGAAGTACAGGCTAAATTAAACGTATCATGTCTTCCAACTGTATCTCTTACAACCTCAACCATTGCCTCATGATTTCCATCATAAAATTTTGAAAATAATCCTGGGCCCGGATATGCACTACCCATAAACGTTCTAGTTGCTTTGTCATCTATAATGCTTTCAATACCATCATCTAATTTATGAGTATCAAATGCTAAAAAATCTGAGCATTGCCTTCCACCTGTATCAATTATTTGAATGTATTCTCCCTCTTTAACTTCATAAGTTTCTGCTGTTCTTCTTTTAACAAGTTTTTCAACTATAGGATCACTTAGTGGATCAGGTAAAATAAATTGCTCATCTGTTTCAGAATATTTTGCCCTATTAACAAAAATTGTTAAATCAGTTGGTGGATTTTGTTCGTGAACATTAAGAGGGTCCCCTGGAGCAGCAATTAATACAAAGCATTTGTCTTTTGATGAAAGAGTTATTTTTTCTCCCATTAAACAATCCTCATTAAATATAATTGACGACTTAGCTTTATTAAGATCTAAATTTCTCTTCTTAAAAATTTTTGTAATTTTTTCGTCTTTTGTGATTGTTTTTTTTGAGAAATCGGCATTGGCATTATTTTTTAGATTTAAAATTGATAAATCTGTTTTACCTTTTTCGTCAAAAACAATTATTTCACAAATTTGTTTGCCTTCATCATTAATAATTTCAATCTTATCCTCTGGAAAAACCTCAATTACAGATAAACCACCGCCCCTTACATAGTATCTTTCAACTCCTGGTGGTAAAGTTCTTAGGCCTGGATTTCTAATTTCGTTACTTGTTCCTAGCATTTTCCAAAATATATATATATTTTTATTATTTTATTATAATCAAAACGAGTTGACTAGATGTTTAATTCAGATCATAATTTATAAATAAATATTAATAAGGGGAAACAAATGAAAAAAATAACATCATTGATATCTGCTCTTATTATTTCTGTAGTAAGTTTCGCAGGAGTATCAAACGCAGCAGATAGTAAAAAACCCATCGTAATTCCAACTCATAACTGGTCAAGTCAAATTGTAATGGCTTATGTTATTGGAGGTATTTTCGAAAGTATGGGAAATAACGTAAAATACGTTAACGCAGACTCACAAGCAGTTTACGAGTCCATTAGAATTGGAGATGTATCTATATCTCACGAAGTTTGGGAATCTGCTTTTGGTAAATCTTTTACTACTGCTTTAGATAAAGGTGGTTTACTAGATTGGGGAGATCATGAGGCAAGAACTCTTGAGGATATGGGTTATCCAAATTGGGTTGTTGAAAAAGGTTTATGCCCAGGTCTGCCAGACTGGACAGCTTTAAAAAATCCAGATTGTGCTAAAAACTTCACAACACCCGACTCTCCAGATGGAAAAGGAAGAATGTTGGAAGGACCTCAAAGTTGGCACGGAGACTTGATACCTCAAAGGGTTGACGCACTTGGTTTAGGAGATCTTTGGTGGGTTAAATTTGCTGGAGGTGCAGATGCACTTTGGGCAGAATTAGCTGCAGCAAAAAAAGAAGGAAGAGGAACTATAATCTTTAACTGGACACCAAACTTTACAGATGGTGCCGGTTTTACATTTATTGACTTCCCTCCATACACTGCTGGTTGTAGACCAGAAGATGGAGGAGATGGTAAATGCGGTTCTCCTGATGGATACTTGAAAAAAGCAGTTCATGAGGATTTCCCAAAAACTCATCCTAAAGCAGCGGCAACATTTAAAAAAATGTCATTTTCAACAAGTCACATTGGTGCAATGGCAGCTTTAGTTGACATTGACAAAATGACTCATGAAGATGCAGCTAAAAAATGGTTAGCTGACAATAAGTCAGTTTGGCAAGCTTTTACTAAATAAGGCTAAAAGTTAAATTTTATAATCTCTCCCAACGTTGTTGGGGGAGATTTTTTTTAGAGTATAATTATCTATGATTAAAAAAAATTCTTTAGTTATTTTATTATTTTTATTTTTTTTTAATTTATCTTTTGCAAAAGATATGAATATACAAGAAAATATTAATTTTAGTTTTGAGTGTAAACTAGGAAAAAAAATAATTAAAAACTCAAAATATAATTACCAAACTTTTTTAGCAGAAGAATTAAACGATAAGAATTTAGAGGAATTTAAAATAGAGGCAATAAAACCTGAACAACTTTTTATAGATGGGTTGTCTTTATTTCTTTCAAAATCCGAAAAATTAAACGTTAAGATCGTTAATAAAGATGTTGTACTATTTAAAGCTTTTGATGAAAAAAAAAATTATTCAGAGTCTGCGATATTAACTAGAAAATCAGGTGAATTAATTCATGAAATTACAAAAAATGTTAAAAGTGAAAACTCAGAAAAATATATATTTTTTTATTCATGTAGAAAAAAGGATAAAAAAGTCTGATTTTTTTTTAAATAATTTTGTGTAAAATATTAATATGAAAAAATTTATTATTACTATAATTTTAAGTTTATTGATTTCATCTTCTGTTTTTGCAAGAAGCACTGGTTGCAAAGAAGGAAATTGTGATAACGGTTATGGTAAATGGGTTTATACAGATAAAACTACTTATGAAGGAGAGTGGGTAGGAACTAAAAAACATGGTCAGGGTGTAGAAACTTGGCCAAATGGATACATCTACAAAGGTGAGTTTAAAAATAGTGTATGGAGTGGTCAAGGTATTTTAACCTTTCCCGATGGTTCCACTTATGATGGAGAGTGGGCTAATGGTTTTATGAATGGCCAGGGTACTTTTACTTGGACTGACGGAAAACAAAAATCAGGTATTTGGAAAAACGGTAAGTTGCAAGAATAATGTTTAGAGAAGATTATATTAATAAATTGAAAAATTTACCCGAGACTTTGAGACAATTTATTGGCCTAATAATTATTACAATTTTAGTAATTGTATCTTTTAGTATTTTAAATGGAATTTTCGGTCAGGGTGATGATTTGGTAAAGAGAATGAAGTTGGAGGAACAAAGAATTGCTGAAGAAAAAAAGCTAAGTGATTTGATATCAAAGTTACCTTCGGGAATATTGGTATCATTCGATGGAACAGATCATCACAAGTTAACTGATGAAGTGTATGAAAAAGTATGTAAAGCTACAAAATTAATTCCTCAAAGAGCAATAATGGGTGCTAATTTTTTAAATTTTAGAGCTCATGAACTGTATACGATTAATGGAAACAAAATTGATGAAACTTTTGTTAAATGGGATCAAGAAAAAAGTAAGTGTTTTGCAGGTTATACAATTAGTGGAAACAATGTAGGAGTAGATGAAAGTATTACTATAAGTGGAGAGGCTTTAAGTTTTTTAAGCACAGGAATTGATACAAGAGTTTATTTTATTAAAAATTTTTAATGAAGAAAGGTAATAATTATTAACATTTAAATTCTATTAAATTTAATATAACTTTAAAGCATCTTATGCCTGAAATTGTTATCAAATGTGAATCTGTTTATAAAATTTTTGGAGAAAATGCCAAAAAAATGCTTGATGAAGCAAATGGCAATGTAAATGCAAAAACTTTTCAAGAAAAAGGATGTATAGTTGGTGTTAACAACGCTTCTTTTGAAGTTGCAAAAGGAGAAATGTTGGTAGTGATGGGTTTATCTGGCTCAGGTAAATCAACATTGCTTAGATGTATTTCAAGATTGACGGATGCAACCGGTGGTAAAATTTTCATAGAAGGACAGGATTTATTAGAATTAAATAATAAAGAACTTATTGATCTTAGAAGAAATAAAATGGGAATGGTGTTTCAAAGTTTTGCTTTGTTACCACACAAAACAGTTGTTGAAAATATTGCTTTTCCACTTCAAGTTAAAGGCACAAGTACAGAAGATAGTATAAGTAGAGCAATGGAAATGGTAAAATTAGTTGGACTTGATGGAAGAGAAAATTATTTTCCAAGAGAACTTTCTGGCGGTCAACAACAAAGAGTTGGGATTGCAAGATCCTTGGCTGTAGAACCTGACATATGGTTTTTGGATGAACCTTTTTCCGCTTTAGATCCATTAATAAGAAAAGAAATGCAGGATGAGTTTTTAAGACTACAAGAAAAATTACAAAAAACTATTATGTTTATTACTCATGATTTTGATGAGGCACTCAAGTTAGCCGACCGAATAGCGATAATGAAAGATGGTATAATCGAACAATTAGATACACCTGCAAATATAGTATTAAATCCAGCTACAGAATATGTAAGAAAGTTTACTGAAGAAGTTCCTAGAGAGAAAGTTTTAGTAATTGAAGATGTGATGGATGCTCCAAGTAAAGACAATTTAGGTGATTTAAAAGTTTCAAAAGATGAAATTATAGAAAACGTTGCAGAAAAAATTCTTACCCAAGAAAAAAATGTAGAGGTAATAGACACTAACAATAATATTGTGGGTTCAATTAAACCATCGAAGATAATTGATACAGTTTTTGGTGGAAGAAAAAATGGAAGCTAAAGTATGGAATATTTAAAAAAATATCCAAAATTATTTCAGTGGTTATTTTTGTTGGCTGTATTTTTTGGTTTGTGTTTTTCAATTGATGTTCCTGAAACTTATAAATTTATAAGAGGCCAAGCAGAATTTGTTAAAGATCCAAATCAAAGCGTATATTTTTTCTTAGGTAAAGAAGTTAGGTATTACGCCTTTGATGTATTTTGGAGATTGCCTCCATTACTTGGATGGTTGCCTATTTGGATAAATGACTCTTTATTTTTTTTAATGAATGAGTGGATGCCAATGGAGTTTTGGAATGAAGATACTCAAGAGTTTAAAACTCGGCCATTATTGTTACAAATAAGTAGAAATTTAACTTCATTTATGACTTTTCTAATTGAATTAATTAGAGAGATTTTATTGGGTGGATTGGAGACTATAGTTGCATTTACCAGCTGGGATTTTATAGATGCTTATCCATGGTTAGAGTTACCAGGTTTACCATGGACTATTGTTGCAGCAGGAGCAACTATACTTTCTTATAAATTAAGTGGAAAAGGATTAGCATTATTTGCAGGCTTAACGATGGTTTATATTTCAATATTTGGTCAATGGAAGCCTTCAATGCAAACACTGTCTTTTATACTAGTGGCAGCTCCACTTTCGTTTATTTTTGGATTAGGTTTAGGCATAGCAGCATACAAAAGTAAACGTGTTGAAAAAGCTTTGTACCCAATCCTTTTAGTGATGCAAACTATGCCGCAATATGCTGTATTAGTTCCTGCACTTGTTCTTTTCGGAGTTGGTGATCATGCTGCAGTAATTATTACAATGGTTGTTGCAGTTCCACCAATGATACTACTTACAATTTTAGGTTTAAGAGCCATACCCCCTGAAGTTATCGAAGCAGGAAGAATGAGTGGTTGTACTAATTGGCAATTGATGGTCAAAGTATTAATCCCTACAGCAAGACGAGACATTTTAATTGGAGTTAACCAAGTTATTATGGTTTGTTTTTCAATGGCAGTAATATCTGCATTTATTGGTGCCAAAGGTTTAGGATTTAATCTATTATTAGCACTTAACCAACTTAATATTGGATTAGCATTAGAAGCAGGATTGTGTATTAGTTTAATTGCAATTCTTCTTGATAAAATGTCTTTAGCTTGGGCAAATAAACAAACAGATTATTTTGGTAATCTGACATTTTTCCAAAGAAATAAAAATATAATATTTTTTGTAGCTTCATTCGTAATTGGAATAGTTCTTGCATATGTTGGTACTTTTATTTTCAAAGGTAGTTTTAATTACTTGTTTGAAATTCCTCATAATAAAGGAATATCAACAGCAGATTTTTGGAATAAAGGAGTTGATTGGATTTTTGATACTTTCTTCGTGTATATTAAAGCATTCAATACATGGTTAATTCAAGATGTACTTCAGCCTATGAGAGCTTTATATTTAAGAATGCCTGCTGTAGCTACATTGGTTTTAGTTGTCGGTGCAGGTTACATTATAGGTGGAATTCGATCTGCTCTAGTTGTTTGTGGATTAACATTATTTATAGCTTTAAGCCCGTGGTGGGACAGGGCTTTGGTAACTTTTTATATGGCAACTTTTGGAGTGGTGGTTTCTTGTTTAATTGGATTTTCTGTTGGAACATTATGCTTTCAAAATAAAAAATCTGCTGCGTTTATGCTTGGTGTTTGTGATATATTTCAAACTTTCCCATCATTTGTGTATTTAATTCCAGTAATGATGCTTTTTGGAATAACTGATACATCAGTTTTAATTGCGGTGATAGTTTATGCTACAATTCCTGCAACGAGATACACTATTGAAGGTCTAAGAAGTGTTCCAATTGGTTTACATGAAGCTGCAACAATGTCAGGTGTAAATAAATTTCAAAGATTAACTAAAATAGAATTTCCTTTAGCTTTTCCACATATGATGCTTGGCCTAAACCAAACGATAGTTTTTGCTCTATTTATGGTGATTATTGGAGCTTTTATTGGTACGGAAGATTTAGGACAATACATTTTAAAAGCACTCTCAGATAAAAATGGCGCTGGTATAGGTTTAACTTTAGGTATCTGCGTTGCTTTCATTGGTTTGATTTTTGATAATTTAATAAGAACATGGGTAGGTCAAAGAAAAAAACAGCTTGGAATTGATTAATAAAAAATCATGAAAAACAAAACGATAAACTTTATTGGATGGTTAATGTTTATTGTTTCTGCAGTTGGATTTATTATTTCTAGTATTGGTAGTTTTCGGGCAATGTTTGGAAGCTTATTTTTTTTTGCAGCTTGTTTTGTATTTTTAATTCCTTTCTTAAAAAAAGAAGATAGCTAAACCAAATTTTTTAAAATAACTTAATTTATATTATTTATTTAAAAATGTTTTTAATGAGTCATCCATGGCATTTCCCCAAGGCGTATGATGTACTGGAGCAACTGATCCAGTAACAGGAGAAGAAAATGATTTATTTCTATAAGTCATGATATCCTCAACTTTATGATGCTCCCATTCTTTAAAATGTTTTCTTATTAATTCAAAATCAATTTTAGGATAATCAGACATTGCATGAAGTTCTTTTGTATACTCAGTTTGAAAATCAATCATTTGATCAGGGTTTTCTAATTTCTCTTCCATTGATACCCACTTGTTAATATCATTTTCTACTTCAGCATTATCTGGTATTTTAATTTTTTTCATTATAACATCTCTTGCAAACCAAGCCTGACAATCAAACATATTAAAGGTATGAAATTGATCCTGCATACCAAGATATAAAAGTTTATGATTATTTTGCCATACTACACCTTTGTATAACATTGGTGGATACAATCGATTTGAGGTTTGGAGTTTTAATTCTTCTGACAAAAACGGAAAATGATGAAGATAACCAGTGCATAAAATTATGGCATCTGTTTCTTGTTCATGATTATCTTTAAAAATTGCTTTACTTCCTTCAAGTCTATCAAGATAATAAACTTCTTTCATACCACTTGGCCATTTAAATCCCATAGGGTTGTGTCGATAACCTATCGTTACACTTTTTGCTCCATATTTATGACATTGAAGTGCTACATCTTCAGCAGAATAACTACTTCCTAACACCACAACATTCTTATCTCTAAATTCTTCTGCATCTCTAAAATCATGTGAATGCATAATTCTTCCTGGAAATGATTTCATACCTTGATATTCAGGAATAAATGGAACCGAGAAATGACCCGTAGAAACCACTACATAATCAAAAATATCTTTTGATATTTTATCATTTTTCTTATCACGATAAGTAACCTCAAATTTTTGACCATCAAAATTTGTACTCATTACACAGTGATTAAATTTTACTTTATCTTTTAAATTTCCTTTAGAAACTCTACCTAATATATAATCATGTAAAACTTCTCTTGGTGGAAAAGAGGGTATTGGTTTTCCAAAATGCTCATCAAATGAATAATCAGCAAATTCTAAACACTCTTTTGGACCATTCGACCAAAGGTATCTATACATGCTATTTGGAACAGGATCTCCATATTGATCTGAGCCTGTTCTCCAACTATAATTCCATAGACCACCCCAATCCTCTTGTTTATCAAAACAAACGATTTCTGGTATTTTTTCTCCTTTTTTTTCAGCTTGCTCAAACGATCTAAGCATTGAAAGTCCACATGGACCTGCACCAATTATAGCTACTTTAGTCATTAATAATTTCTCCGGTATAAAATTTAATTAATATACTTTACTAATAATTTTCCAAAAATTACAATGAAAAAATATCAAATTGAAGTGAGAATTTTTGAAAAAATTAATACTATCTATAGACCAAGGAACGACATCATCGAGATCAATTTTGTTTGATCTTAATGGAAAAAAAATTTTTTCATCACAGTACGAATTTAAACAAATATTTCCAAATCTAGGCTGGGTTGAGCATGACCCAGAGGAAATTTGGAGAGTAACTTTAAAATCAATAAAAGATGTAATTAAAAAAAGTATCAATATTAAAGCTAAAATTATTACAATAGGAATAACAAATCAGAGAGAGACGACAATACTTTGGAACAAGAATACTGGCAAACCAGTTTACAACGCAATTGTTTGGCAAGATAGAAGAACATATTCAATTTGTCAAAATCTAAAAAAAAGAAAATTAGAAAATTTATTTAGGAAAAAAACTGGACTATTTATTGATCCATATTTTTCTGCAACAAAAATTAAGTGGATTCTTAACAATATTTCATCAACAAAAAAACTTTTAAAAAATAATCAATTGATGTTTGGAACTATAGATACTTTTTTAATATGGCGATTAACAAATAGAAAGAGACATTTAACTGATGCAACTAATGCTAGCAGAACTTTAATGTATAATATTAATTCTAATAAGTGGGATGATGAAATATTAAAAAAAATAGGTATACCTAAATCAATTTTACCAGAAGTTAAAAATTCTGCTGATTATTTTGGAACAACTTCTAAAAAAATTTTAGGACAAGAAATTCCAATTAATGCAGTTTTAGGTGATCAACAAGCTGCAGCTGTAGGTCAGGCTTGCTTTCAAAAAGGTTCTGTTAAATGCACATATGGAACAGGCGCTTTTGCAATAATGAATACTGGAAATAAGAAAATTTTATCAAAGAATAAACTATTAACTACAATTTGTTATCAATTAAAAAATAAAAATACATATGCTTTAGAAGGTTCAATCTTCATTGCTGGTGCAGGCATTCAATGGTTAAGAGATAAAATTAAATTGATAGATAACGCTTATGACACAGAAAAAATCGCAAAATCAAAAAAAAGTAATGATGGAATTTATGTTGTGCCAGCATTCACAGGCTTGGGAGCTCCTTATTGGAATTCAAGGTCTAGAGGAATTATAACAGGATTAACAAGAAACTCAGATTGGAAAAATTTAGTTAGAGCTGTTGTGGAGTCAGTTGCTTATCAAAGCTATGATTTATTTGAAGCTATGAGAAACGATGGGTCAAAAACCAAAATAATTAAAGTTGATGGAGGGATGGTAGCAAATAATTGGTTAGCACAATTTTTATCAGATATTTTAAATACCCATATATTAAGACCAGCAATTAAGGAAACCACAGCTCTTGGAGCAGCTTTCTTTGCTGCTTATCAATTGGGTGAGATTAAATCTCTTAATGAAATAAAAAATAAATGGAAAAAAGATGCAATTTTTAAACCAAAAATCAGCCAAAAACTAAGAAATAACCTATTGCAAGGGTGGCGACAAGCAATTAGAAAAACTCTAGCTTGATTATAGCTTATGAAAAATATAATTATTATTGGTGCTGGTGCAATGGGATCTGCTTTTGCAGTACCCTGTGCTGATAACAAAAATGATGTAACAATTGTAGGAACTCATTTAGAAAATGATTTAATAGAAAAGATAAAATCTAATGATCAAATTCATCCAGCTTTAAAAACTAAACTATCTAATAAAATTAAATTTGAAAAATTTGAAAAATTACAAACTATCTTAAAAAATGAACCAGATATTATAGTATGTGGTGTAAGTTCAATAGGGATAGAGTGGTTTGTTCAACAAATATCAAAAAAATATAAAAAAGGTATACCAATTATTTTATTAACAAAAGGTTTATCAATATTTGATAACGAACTTACTACACTTTCAGACAAAATTAGAACCCTCTTAAGTAAAGATAGTCATACCGAAATTAATATTTCAGCTATCAAAGGACCTTGTTTGGCAGCTGGTTTAGCAAACAAGATGAGAACAGGAACAATTATTGCAAATCAAAAAGTTAAAGAAGCTCAATTATTAAAAGGAATTATTTCTACAAATTATTATTATACTGAAATATCAGAGGATATTAAAGGAGTGGAGTTATCAGGTGCGATTAAAAATATTTATTCTATGTTAATTGGTGCATCTGAAGGATTAAGTAATTCTAAGGCCCCAAAAGAAATTCAATCTAAATTTTTTTTAAATACAGCAGCATCTCTAATTCATAGATCTATTTCAGAGATGGTTGAATTTGTGTCTCATTATGGAGGCAAACCAGAAACCGTATATGGTTTATCTGGTCTTGGAGATTTATACGTTAGTGCTATTGGAGGCAGAAATAGTTTGATGGGAAAATATTTAGGAGAAGGATATTTATATAATGATGTAAAAGAAAAATTTATGAAAGATATTACAGTTGAAGGTGCACAGTTAGCAATAGAAATTGGACCAAAAATTTTACAAGATTTAAATCTACAACATTTTCCACTTATGTTTAGTATGCTGCAAACAATTTGTGAAAATAAAAAATTAGAAATTAATTGGTGAATGAAATCAAATTGGAATTATCCAACAAATGTTTGGGTTGGTGAAGGAAGATCTTCAGATGTAATAGAAGCTTGCAATATATCAAAAATAAGTAATCCATTATTTGTAACTGATAAAGATCTTGTGTCCTTACCTATGACCGAAGAAATTATTGCAAATCTTAAAAATAGATTTGATAAATTAGATATTTTTTCTGATTTTGCAGGAAATCCAAAAGGTAAAAATATTACTGAGGGAGTAAAAATTTATAATAATAGTTCATGTGATGGTGTTATAGCGTTTGGTGGAGGAAGTGCTTTAGATGTTGGTAAAGCTATTGCGTTTATGTGTGGACAAACAAGACCTATATGGGATTTTGAGGATATTGGAGACTATTGGAAAAGAGCAGAAGAAAGTAAGATTTCTCCAATTATCGCAATACCTACAACAGCTGGAACAGGATCAGAAACAGGAAGAGCATCAGCAATAATTAATGAGGAAACAGGTGTTAAAAAAATAATATTTCATCCAAAATTTATGCCCACAATAGTGATACTTGATCCTATATTGACTTTAGATCTTTCACCAAGAATTACTGCTGCAACAGGAATGGATGCTTTAGCTCATAACTTGGAAGCATTTTGTGCACCTGGTTTTCATCCCATGGCAGATGGAATTGCATTAGAGGGCATGAGATTAGTTAAAAATTCTTTAATTGAAGCCTTTAAGAATGGAAAGAATATTAATGCTAGATTAGAAATGTTAGCAGCAGCCAGCATGGGATCTACAGCATTTCAAAAAGGATTGGGTGCAATTCATTCCTTAAGTCATCCTGTAAATGCTCAATTTAATGTTCATCATGGTTTATCAAATGCTATATTTATGCCATACGTATTAACTTTTAATAGAACAGAAATTTCTGAAAAAATTATATCTGCGTGTGATTATCTAGGTTTAGAAAAATCTTTTGATAAATTTCTTCAATGGATTTTGGATCTTAGAAAAGAATTTAATATTCCTCATACACTTTCAGAAATAGTTGAAAAAGATAAAATTGATTTGGATAAATTATCAGAAATGGCATATGCTGATCCTTCAACAAATAGTAATCCAAAGAAATTAACTGTAGCTGAAATGAAAACTTTATATCAACATAGTATTACTGGAGAATTATTTTTATGAAAAAAATTTTACTTGTTGAAGGTAATTTAAAAGAAGCAAATCAAGAATTTACTAAAAATGGAATTAAAACACATACAGAGAGTCTTCAAGAAAGCATAAGCTATTATACAAATAATCTTGAAATTGACTCGGTAAATCCATCTTCTGATAAAGATATTTTTGATAAAGTTAAAGACTTAAATAAGTATGAGGGTCTAATTTGGGGTGGCAGTAGCCTTAATATCTATAGCGATACTAAAGAGATTAGAAGACAAATTGAATTTATGAAAGAATGTCAAAAAAGAATTAAAAATATTCTTGCAATTTGTTGGGGAATGCAAGTTGCTGTGACAGCCGCAGGTGGAGTGGTAAATAGAGGTAAAAACGGAGCTCATAGAGGAATAGCTCATGAAATAGTAATTAATCCAGATGGATTAAATCACCCAATATATAAAGATAAAGACAAAATCTTTAACACACCAGCTTTTAATTATGATGAAGTAGTAACTATACCCAATAACGCAATTTTATTATCATCAAATAAAGTGAATAATGTAATGGCTTTAAATTTTGAAACAGAGTTTAGTAAAATTTGGGGCATACAATATCACCCTGAAATCACTTATGAAAAAATGATTACTTTAATAAAATTTAGAAGAGAAAGACTTCTTGAAAATAAATCATTTTTAGATGAGAAAGATTTAGAGTCTCATATTTCAATGATTGAAAATGAAGATAAAATTACCAAAAAAGAGTCTAGAATGAGAGAGTTAAAAAACTGGTTAGATTTTATAGCTTAATCCATTAAAATAAGCCCTCTATCTCTCCATCTTTATTTAACTTAATAGAATCCGCTGCTGGCACTCTTGGCAATCCTGGCATCGTCATTATTTCTCCACATACAACAACAATAAATTCAGCACCTGATGACAACCTTACTTCTCTAACTGGCAAAACATGACCAGTTGGTGCTCCTTTTAAATTTGGATCTGTTGAAAAACTATATTGAGTTTTAGCAATACATACTGGAAGCTTACCATAACCTTTCTCTTCAAAATCTTTTAGCTGTTGTCTAATTTTAATATCAGCAACTACATCACTTGCGTGATAAATTTCTTGAGCAATTTTTTCTATTTTTTTAAATAATGATAACTTATCTTCATATAAGTATTTAAATGTATCTTTATTTTCCTCACAAATTTCAACTACATTTTTTGCTAACTCTTTTGCTCCTTCTCCACCGTGAGACCAATGTGTACATTTTGAGGCTTTTACTCCTTGAGTTTTACAAAAATCGAGTAGCGCATTCATTTCATTATCTGTATCAGTAATGAAATGATTTACAGCAATAGTTACTGGAAGACCAAATTTTCTTGTATTATTAATATGTCTTTCTAAATTAATTAATCCTTTTTTTAATGCTTCAGTATCTTCTTTTTTTAAATCGTCTTTTGCAACTCCTCCATGCATCTTAAGTGCTCTTATCGTTGCAACAATAACTACACAATCTGGTTTGATTCCAGATTTTCTACATTTAATATCCAAAAATTTTTCTGCACCAAGATCAGCACCAAATCCTGCTTCAGTTACAACATAATCTGATAATTTTAAACCAGCTTTCGTTGCTATAACTGAATTACATCCATGAGCTATATTTGCAAACGGCCCACCATGAATAATGGCTGGATTATTTTCTAAAGTTTGAGTGACATTAGGCCTAATCGCTTCTTTTAAAAGCACGGTCATTGGACCTTGAGCATTTAAATCTTTGGCATAGATAGCTTTTTTATCTCTAGTATATGCAACTGTAATATTTCCAATTCTTTTTTCTAAATCCTGTAAATCTGTAGCTAAACAAAATATAGCCATGATTTCAGAGGCGACAGTTATATCAAATCCATCTTGTCTTGGATAACCATTTGCGACACCACCTAAATCAACAACAATAGATCTTAATGATCTATCATTCATATCCATGACTCTTTTCCACACAACTCTTCTAATATCTATGTTAAGTTTATTCCCCCAATAGATATGATTATCTATTAAAGCTGAAAGTAAATTATGCGCCGAAGTTATTGCATGAAAATCACCTGTAAAATGTAAATTAATTTGTTCCATTGGAACAACTTGAGCATAACCACCACCAGCTGCACCACCTTTCATTCCAAAAGATGGCCCAAGACTTGGCTCTCTTAAACAAACTATTGACTTTTTACCAATTTTATTAAGCCCATCACTTAATCCAACAGAGGTAGTAGTTTTACCTTCTCCAGCAGGAGTTGGTGTAATTGCAGTAACCAAGATTAATTTACCATCTGGTTTATCTTTTAAAGTATCTAGGTATCCCAAGTTAATTTTTGCGATATGTCGACCCATAGGACTGAATGTTTCACTTTGGTCTGGCACATTAATCTGAGCCAAAATGTCTTTAATTGGTTGCATTTTAGCTTCCCTTGCTATTTGAATATCTGACTTCACATCGCTCATTATAAATCCTATGCGTTATAAATTTTTCTTGAGGACTTCTTATCCTTTTTTAACATCTTTGGAAACTTCTAAAAATTATATATAAAAAAAATAAGAACTATTTATATTCTTTTATATAAAATTCAGTTATGCAAAAATATTCTATTTTTAATTTGGTTAAAAATGCTTTCTCTAATCATCAAAATTGGGATTTAGCTTGGAAAGATCCAACTCCAAAAAAAGAGTATGATGTAGTTATTATTGGTGGTGGAGGCCATGGTTTAGCTACAGCTTATTATCTAGCTAAGGAACATAATATTACCAATGTAGCAATTATTGAAAAAGGTTGGATTGGTGGTGGAAATGTAGGACGAAATACAACCATCATAAGATCAAACTATATGCACGACGATAATGCATTGTTTAGTGAATTTGGAATGGATCTATGGCGAAAGATGAGTCAGGATTTAAATTATAATGTAATGTTTTCACCAAGAGGAATTATCAACCTTGCACATTCAGATGCTCAAATGAATGTTTACGCAAGAAGAGGTAATTCTATGAGATTAAATGGCATTGATGCAGTTCTTTTAAATAGAGAACAGGTTAGAGAAATTATTCCAATGGCAGACTTTTCAGAAAATGTTCGTTTTCCAATCTTTGGTGGTTTAATGCAACCGAGCGCAGGAACAGCAAGACACGATGCTGTTGCATGGGGATATGCTCGACAAGCAGACTCAATGGGAGTTGATATTATTCAAAATTGTGAAGTAATTGGTTTTGATGTTTCGAGTGGAAAAATAAATGGAGTTAGGACATCTCGAGGTGATATCAAAGCTAAAAAAATTGGATTATGTGTTGCAGGTAGCACAAATATTTTAGCTGAAAAATTAAACATGACACTACCAATTGAAACACATCTTTTACAAGCGTGTGTTTCAGAACCAGTAAAACCAGTCTTGGATGGTGTTGTTACATTTGGTGCAGGACATTTTTATATAAGCCAATCTGATAAAGGTGAAATGGTAATGGGTGGTGACTTAGATGGTTATAATAGTTATGCACAACGAGGAAATTTGCCAACACTGCAACATGTACTTACTGAAGGAATTGCGATGATGCCTTTTTTAAGTAAATTAAAAATGCTTAGAACTTGGGGTGGGATTATGGATATGTCAATGGATGGTTCACCAATTATTGACAAAACCCATATTAAAGGACTGTATTTAAATTGTGGTTGGTGCTATGGTGGTTTCAAAGCTACTCCAGCATCAGGCTGGACATTCGCACACACCATTGCTCAAGATAGAGTTCATGAATTAAATTCAGGATACAGTCTTAACAGATTTAATACAGGCCATTTGTTGGATGAAAAAGGTCTCGGTACAAAAACTTGGATCTCATAAATGCTCTATATTATGTGCCCACATTGTGGAATGAGATCACAAAATGAATTTTCTTATGGTGGTGACGCGAGCGTAAAAAGGCCAGAGTTAAACAAAGAAATATCAAATCAAGACTGGGATAATTTTGTTTACAATAGAAAAAGCTTGAGAGGAAAACATTGGGAATTATGGCAACATATATCTGGATGTAGACAATGGATAAAAGTTGAAAGAGACACAGCTACCCATGAGATTTTTAATACATTAAAAGCTTATGAGGAAATTTTGTGATGTCTCAAAGTTTTAGATTAAATGATGTTGGGTTAATTAATAGAGATAAAAAACTTTCATTTAAATTTAATGGAGTTATTTATTATGGATATGAAGGAGATACTTTAGCTTCAGCATTAATAGCTAATGGAGTTCACTTAGTTGGTAGAAGTTTTAAATATCATAGACCAAGAGGATTTTTTGGTGCAGGAGTTGATGAACCTTATGCGATTGTTCAATTATATAGAAATGGCGAAACAGAACCAAATGTTAAGGCTACAGAACAAGAACTTTTTG
This sequence comes from uncultured Pelagibacteraceae bacterium, assembly GCA_902514755.1. Taxonomy (GTDB): domain Bacteria; phylum Pseudomonadota; class Alphaproteobacteria; order Pelagibacterales; family Pelagibacteraceae; genus Pelagibacter. The sequence goes on along the minus strand of CABXRY010000008.1, from coordinate 19,477 downwards.
AGGGTCTTGAAGCTAAAAGTGTAAATTGTTGGCCAAGTGTTAATTTTGATATTGGAGCAATAAATAATTTTTTAAGAATATTTCTTCCTGCAGGTTTTTATTACAAAACTTTTATGTGGCCCAAAAGCTTTTGGTATAAAGTTTATGAACCATTTATCAGAAAAGCTGCAGGCTTAGGTACTGTATCAATAAAACATGACAAAGAAAGATACGAACATAAATATGAATATTGTGATCTATTAATAGCAGGATCAGGACCAGCTGGATTAGCAAGTGCATATGCTGCTGCTAAAAATGGAGCAAGAGTAATTTTAGCAGAGGATAAAGCTAGATTTGGAGGAACTTTACTAACCAGCGATGTAAATATTGGAAATCAAACAGGTAAAGAATGGGGTGATGGAATTATTTCTGAATTAAAAGAAATGCCAAATGTAACTGTTAAAAATAGATCGCAAGTATTTGGTTACTATGATCATAATATGCTGGTGATGTCTGAAAGAATAAGTGATCATCTACCATCAACAAAAATATTTCATCCTAAACAAAGGCTTTGGTACATAAGAGCAAAAGAAGTTTTAATCTCATCTGGTTCAATAGAAAGACCATTGGTATTTGGAAACAATGATACACCAGGTGTAATGCTTTCATCTGCTGCAAAAGAATATCTTAAAGTTTATGGAGTACTTGTTGGAAAAAAACCATTAATTTTTACCAATAATGACAGTGGGTATGAGACTGCAATTGAATTTAAAAAGAATAATGTTGATCCGATAATTTTAGACACAAGGAAAGATCCTCAGTCAGAAATTGTAGATGAAGCGAAAAATTTAGGAATTAATATTAAATTTTCTTATGTTGTTGTAGCTGCTCAAGGATACAAAAAAGTAAAATCAGCTGATATTGCTAAGATTTCAGATGATAAAGAGCAGCTTGGTGAAATAGAAAATATTATATGTGATTGTATTTGTGTTTCTGGTTTTTGGACTCCAACAATTCACTTAGCTTCTCAATCAGGAAATAAAACTCAATTTAAGGAGGAGATTGATGCATTTATTCCAGGAGAGTCTAAACAAAATGAAAAAACATTAGGTGCTGCTAACGGCATTTATACTCTAGATGAAACATTAAAAAGTTCATTTGAAGCAGGTAACAAATTATCAAAAAAAATCACAAACACAGAAAATAAAGTATCTTTTCCAAATGTAATTGAAAAAAAATCGACAGTACATGATAAATTTTGGTGCGTTCCTTTACCAAAAGGAAAAAATTATAAAAGATTTTTAGATTTTCAAAATGATGTTGCGGTTTCAGATATAGAAATTGCTCTTAGAGAGGGGTATCGATCAATTGAGCACGTAAAAAGATACACTACCCTTGGTATGGCAACAGACCAAGGTAAAACAAGTAATCTTAACGGTTTACAATTAGTTTCAAAAATAGAAAACAAAGTTGTCCCGGCAGTTGGACACACAACATTTAGACCTCCATATACACCTGTTTCGATAGGTGCAATTGTTGGAAGAGAAGTCGGAAAACATTCTAAGCCAACTAGAAAGTCACCAATGCACAATTGGCATAAAAAAAATAATGCTGTTTTTGTTGATGCAGGTGTGTGGCTGAGACCTAGATATTATAAACAAGGAAATGAAACTTTATTTGAAGGATCCAAAAGAGAAGCTAAAAATGTAAGAACAAATGTTGGTGTTTGTGATGTTACTACATTAGGCAAAATAGATATTAAAGGACCCGACGCAGCAGAGTTACTGAATAGAGTTTATACGAATGCATGGCTGAAGTTACCAGTAGGTAAAGCAAGATATGGTGTGATGTTAAGAGAGGATGGAATTGTGATGGATGACGGCACTACCACAAGAATTTCAGAAAATCATTATCATATGACTACTACTACTGCTCAAGCAGCAAATGTTCTCTCTCATTTAGAATATTATTTACAATTAGTATGGCCAGACTTAAATGTAAATGTAGTTTCAACTACAGAACAGTGGGCTGGCGCAGCAATTGCTGGACCTAAATCTAGAGATTTATTACAGAAATTATTTTCTAATTCAGATGTGTCTAATGAAGGATTGCCTTTTATGGGTTATATGGAAGGAGACTTATTTGGAGTAAGAGCTAGAATTTTTAGAATTTCATTTTCTGGTGAGCTTGCATATGAATTGAATGTCGAGTCTGATTATGGAAATTTTATGTGGGAAAAAATTATGGAAATTGGGGAAGAATTTAAAATCCAACCATATGGAACAGAGGCATTATCTACATTAAGAATTGAAATGGGACACGTTGCTGGATCAGAACTTGATGGAAGAACAATACCTTATGATAATTCTCTAGAAGGATTATTAAGTAAAAAGAAAGATTTTATAGGAAAAAGATCTTTAACTAGAGAAGCATTCACTTCAGAAGATAGACAAAAAATTGTTGGCGTTATTCCTTTAGACAAAAAAACTAGTATTCCAGAGGGGTCTCATTTAGTTAAAGATTCTAATGCTCCGCTACCAAATCCTAAATTAGGTTATATCTCAGCCTCATGTTGGAGTGTTGAATATGATAATCCGTTTTCATTAGCTATTCTTAAAGATGGAAAAAATATGATTGGGGAAAAACTGTATGTCATGTCTCCACTTAAAAATAAAGTAATTCCAGTTGAAATAGTGTCGTCACATTATGTTGATCCAAAAGGGGAGAGAGTAAGATCATGAGCAAAATATCAGCTTTAGCAAATGTTCATTCAACTGGTCAGTTTGGAGACCATGAAAATAAAAATGATAATGATCTTTTAAAAATATCTGAGATAAAAAATTTATTAATAGTTCAAATAGTTCAGTATAAAAATTCCCCTATTTCTTTTGAAAGTATTGCTATTGATGGTCTAAATTTTAAAGATGAACCCTTAGGTGTAGCAAATAATAAAGAAACAAGAATTTTATGGAATGGCCCAAAAAACTGGTTTTTAATATCAACCAAAAAAGATTTATTAAACAATGTTCTGGAAGTATTTAAAGAAAAAGACTTTGCTGTAACAGATTTATCTCACTCAAGAGCTATAATTGAAATAGAGGGAGAAGAAGTTATAGAAGTTTTAAAGAAAGGATGTCCTTTTAATTTTAATACTTTAGAAAAAAATAATTCAATAAACTCTACCTATAATGGAATGGCTTTTACGGTTGATAAGTTGGACGATAATCCTAATAAGATAAGGTTATTTACACTTCGAAGTTTTGGAGAGTCTTTATATCATTCTATTACAGATGCCTCTTTGGAATTTGGATATAAATCTTTATAAGTAAAGATAGGATTTTAATCTCGGGTTGCAATATAAACTCCTATTGTTGTTATTATAAATCCTAGTAGATCTAAATTAGTTAGATTTTCATTTAAAAACAACCAAGCCATAAAAGCAGATGTGGCTGGTATTAAGAAAAATATCGAAACTGTTTTGCTTGCTGAATTATTTTTGATTAAGTACATCAAAATTGTAAAAGCGCCAAATGATACCAAAAATATCTGATGACCCATTGCAATTATAAAAGTTTGTGAAAAATCAATATATGGTTTTGCGAAAAATATCACAACCAATAGATGAAAGGAAAAACCACCTATAGCTTGATACATATTGCTTACCGATAGAGGCAAGTTGTTACTAATTTTTTTTTGCCAAATTGTGGAAGAAGTAATTGCTAATAAAGCAATGATAGTAGCAACTAAACCAGTTACTGGAATTTTTGACCCTATATCCAAACCTATAACCAAAATTGCTCCCATAAATCCTAATATAACCCCAACCCATTGTTTGATTGTTACTTTTTCATTTAAAATTGGCCCACTTAATGCGTTGGTGAGGATTGGTTGAAGTGTGACTATCAATGCAGCAATTCCTGTTGGCATTCCTTTTGAAATTGAAAAAAAAACCCCACCTAAGTAAAGACCATGAAAAAGAACTCCACTAAAAAATGACTCAATAAAATTTTTTTTATTAATAAATATTCTTTGTTTTGTGTAGATTGAAAACAAGAAAAAACCGATGGCTACCATCGAAAATCTAAAAGCTAGAGCTGAAAATGGATCACTATTATCTATTATTGGCTTGGTCGTGATAAATGCTGATGACCATAACAGTATAAATATGAATGGGAAAATTTTAACCATTTTAAAATTAAACGAATGTTAACAAATTAATCTAAGATATTTAAGGTAATTAATTTTTCTTGTTTAGTTTCTTTACACCACATTTCATAACTTTCACAAACTCTCCACAAATGATCAAAAGCTCTCTGCGAAATTTCTAATGGAAAGTGACTTTTTGTATAATATAATTTTGGTATTTTCATTAAAAATTTAACCATCGAGTCTTTCTGTAGTTCTAAAAGTTTGATTGTTTCATTATTAATCTTTTTTTTAGTTACCTTATCAATAAAATTATTTTGTTTTAACTCTAAGAACCATTGGTCATGGTATTCTCCAGAACTAATTAAATCAAAATCTTTTGTAGTCATAAATATTTCAAAAGCTTGAATATTGTTTATTTGAGAGTTTTGTTTTTTAATATCTACAATTTTCAAATATATTATTTCTGCAACTCTTAGAACATATGGTTTGTCAGTATTTTTTTGCATAAATTATCTTTTGTATTTATGCATCGCAGAATTTGCAAGGATCAAGTTTGGATCTAAAAATATTTTAGAGGATTTAACATTTTTAAAAGATTTAAATGCGAAAATCGCAATAGGAAGTTCTGTACATCCCAAAATAATTTTTTTACATTTTATTTTTAAAAGAAAATTTATTGCAGGTTTTATAGCTTTTGCTGCAGCTTTTACGTTCCCCATCTTGACAAGTTTTATTGCTTTATTTACAGATTTGTTTTGAAGTGATTGTGAAGGCTGGATTAAATTATAATTTTTATTAAAAAATTTATGATACACGTCAGTTTTTAAAGTTCCTTCTGTTGCCAATAGTCCAATTTTAGAATTTTTTTTACAATTCTGTTTTGTGAATTTGAAGACTTCTTTGGGCATATTAATAATTGAGATATTTACTTTTTTTTGTAAATCATCATACCAATAATGGGCGGTGTTACAGGGTATAACAATAAATTTACATTTATTTTTTTCTAAAAGTTTGCATCCACGAAGTAAACTTTTTAAAACTTTATTGTATTTAATTTTACTTATTTTGTTTGTAGATTTATTTGACAAGCTTTTAGTTTGAATACCAATAGATTCTGGTCTTCCTGGAATATTTGATTTATTATAAAGTAGAAATAACGGATATTCTTGATCTATCTTCCCTCTATTTAAAATTGCCAATTTATTACAAAAATCAAGCCCAGCTTGAGTACCCATTCCACCTAAAATTCCTATCATATCTATCTTGTAATTTATTATTAGATTGGTTTATTTATACCTCTCATAAAAACAATTAGTAGGCAACCATTTTTAGTAAACGAATTATGTGTTGATCCAGGTTCAAAAGTTACAAAATCCCCTTTCTTAAAAATTTTACCATCAGCATCTTCCAACTCTCCATCTATCATATAAAATTCCTCAAATCCTTGATGCTTATGTGGCAAACTTCTTGCACCAGGATCCATTTTTAAAATATAAGTTCCAAATCCACCATTTTTTTTATTATAACTAAGTTTATGCCAACTCATACCTTTGACTGGTTCACCGTAATTATCAAATGGTTTAAAATCTAAGTTATTTAAATTATTTATAAATCTTTTGCTCATATTAATAATACACACTGTACTATTAATTTTTGTAATTGGGAATTGTGTTAGAATTATTTTTATGTATTGGCTGAAATAAATATCTAATTTAATAGATAATAATTTTATATTTCAGCCAATAGGAAGTGTGAAATTATGCAGTTTTTAAGTTAACCGCTGAAGGACCTTTTGGACCATCTTCAACATCGAAAGTCAAAGCCTGACCCTCATCTAAACCGTTCATACCAGCATCTCTTACTGCTGAAACATGTACAAACACATCTTTTTCTTTATCTTCTCTTTCAATAAAACCAAAACCTTTGGTTGGATTGAACCATTTTACTTTTCCTTGTAGACTCATATTTATCTTCTTACTTTTCGTTATATTAATTTATTACTTATAATTAAGTAATTCTGGTTTTGTTTAGATTTTCTAGGGTTTTGTCAACATATTAAATTAGATAAATTAACTTAATTTATGAAATGTTGCTAATTAACTTAGTCAAATAAATAGAATTTATATCATCTTTATAGTGAGCAAAGGGTTCACAAGGTTCAAATCCACATTGTTTAAATAGTTTTCTAGCAGGAATAAAAAAATCTCCAGCTCCAGTTTCTATACTTAATCTTGATATATTCAATTTTTTTGCCTCAGTTATCAAATGATTAATTACGTTAACACCATTACCTTTTTTTCTAAAATTATCGTGAATTCTTATTGATTTAAATTCACCATGTTCTTTTTCTAAAAACTTTAAGGCCCCACATCCCATTAATTTCTGACTTTCCCATAAACTCCAAAATTTAATAGAAGGAACTTTTAAACCAGGAATATCTAAAACATGAGCACTTCCTTCAGGTGACGCTGCTCTTAATTCAATAAAGTGTTTAATTAAAAGTTCATTAACTTCAGGATGTTCAAAATTTCCCTCAATAGATTTTAACATTTAAATTAAAGTAGTTAGATGTCCCATTTTTCTTTTATCTTTTATCTCTTTTTTTAGATAATCAAAGAAAAATTCATTATCATTTAATTTGGATATTTTTCTGTATTTTGAAATTTCATCTCCAATAAGATTAATCATTTTAGCATTAGAAATCTTTTTTAATGGTATTTGCTCCAGTCCACATACTGCTCTTACATGATTTTCAAATTGGCTCACATTATAAGCATTAATTGTTAAATGACCTGAATTATGAACTCTTGGTGCAATTTCGTTAACATAAAGATTATCATTTCTATCAATAAAAAATTCTACACATAATGTGCCCACATATTTAAGCTCCTCAGAAATTGTCATGGCCCAATCTTTTGATTGTTCAAAAATTTTATTATCAATATCAGCAGGTATTTTTGAGTTTCTTAAAATTTGATCTTGATGAGTATTTTCAATAGGTTCATAAATTTCATATTTTTGATTTTCAAATCTTGTTATTATTATTGAAATTTCTTTTTTTAATTTTACTAATTTTTCAAGAATATATCCTTTAGAAAAATCTATATTTAGTAAATTTAGTTCATCAATAGATTGAATAGGATGTTGACCTTTACCATCATATCCCAATGTAGTAGTTTTTAAAATTCCAGGTAAAAAATCTTCAAGAGAATCTAAATCAGATTTTTTTTCGATAGAGACATACCTAGTTGTTCTTATATTCAATTTATTGATAAAATCTTTTTCAGCTAACCTGTGTTGAATAAGTCTATTAACAGCAGGTTTTGGTAAAACTGGTTTTAATTTATTAATTTCATTTAGAGTTTCATAGGGAATATTTTCAAATTCAAAAGTAACAATATCTACAAGTTTTACGAATTCAGAAATTTTTTCTTTATCATCATAATTTCCACCAATAAAATTATTACAAAAATTTTGAGCTGGAGCACCAATATCATCACAAAAAATTACAGTTTTAATATTTAATTTTTTAGCAGCTATGGCCATCATGCTTCCAAGCTGACCACCACCAATTATTCCAAGTGTAATATCGGACATTTTTATTTAGGTTTTTTTTTTACAGATTTTGTTTGAGCCACTCTCCAATTATTTAATTTTTTTTTTATTGATTGATTACTATTTGCAATAATTGAAGCTGCGAGTAATGCAGCATTTATCGCACCATCTTCACCAATAGCAAGCGTGCCTACAGGGATGCCTTTTGGCATTTGAACTATAGATAATAAGCTATCTAGCCCTTTTAATTTTTTACTTTCAATAGGTACTCCAAGAACTGGTAAAGATGTTAATGCAGATATCATTCCTGGTAAATGAGCAGAACCACCAGCTCCAGCTATTATTACACCAATGTTATTTCTTTTAGTTGCTAGAGCATAATCATACATTCTTTTTGGAGTTCTATGTGCCGATATGATTTTAGTCTCGAAAGGTACCCCTATTTTTTTAAGTGTTTTTTCAGCGAGATACATAATTTTATAGTCAGACTGACTACCCATTACTATTGAAACTTTTAATAATTTATTTTTTTTCATGAAATTTAACTAAAATCTTTATTTCAAAATTAACTCAAAATTTCAATAAAATTAATAGTATTTAAAAACATATTGATTAGAATTAGCTCTTTATGAATTTTAAAATAGATAATCTACAATATTGCAATTGGTCTAGAGAGATCTTTGAATTTAATAGAGAAGCAAATCTAGATGCAGTACATGTGACTATTGTTTATCATGAAGATTTTGACGAGTTAGTTGGTGAAACTAGAAAATGGGAAAAACTTTTTTCAGAAAATTCAGATTTAATATTTTTAGGTAACGATTTTAAAGATATCGAAAAAGCAAACGTTGAAAAAAAAACAGCAATTTTTTTTGGCTTCCAAAATTGCTCACCAATTGAGGATGATATTAGTTTAGTAGAAAAAGTACATTCTTTAGGATGTAGATTTATGCAGCTAACTTATAATAATCAGTCATTACTCGCAACTGGCTGTTATGAAAAAATAGATAGCGGTGTAACTAATTTTGGTCGTGAAGTTATTAAAGAGATGAATAGAGTTGGTATTGTTATTGATATGTCTCATTCAGCAGAGAAAAGTACATTTGATGCAATAGAATTAAGTGAAAAACCAATAGCCATTACCCATGCCAATCCATCTTTTTGGCACGCTGCTAAAAGAAATAAATCTAATGATCTTTTAAAAACATTAAGTGAAAGTGGTGGTATGCTAGGTTTGTCTTTATATCCACATCATTTAAAAGATAATACCAATTGCACAATAGAAGGTTTTTGTGAGATGGTTGCAAGAACAGCAGAAATTATGGATATAAAAAATATAGGCATTGGATCAGACCTTTGTTTAAATCAACCTAATAAAGTTGTTGAATGGATGAGAAATGGTACTTGGTCTAAGAGTAAAAATTATGGAGAAGGATCTAAAAATAAACCTGGTTTTCCAAAACAACCAGAATGGTTTGAGGATGCTAGAGGATTTAAAAATATTGAAAATGGTCTTAAAAAAGCAGGGTTTTCAGATAGTGAGACACAAGGAATACTTGGAAATAATTGGTTCAATTTTTATAAGTCAATTTAATTATGAAAGTTGAATTAAGAGACCCAAACACAATAATGAAATTATCTAGATTAGGATCATTTCACCAATCAAAACTATCTTTTTTAAGAAGTTTTTTAAGTGAGTTCAAAGATTGGGATTACAATAGAGATTTATTTAACCTAGACAAAGGTGGTTATGGAGAAGCAATATATTCATTTAAAAAAAAAGATAGAGTTTATTCATTAGTATGTTTTGCAAATAAGATTGATGACGAAGAAAGATCCGATAGAGTAATAGCTACTAAGTGGGATGCTGCTTTTACGCTTTATGACGGTGTGCCCAGTGAAGATGATATTAAAAGATTAAAAAACGAAGTCCCCAAACAAGAAATAGGTAGACTTACATTTAAAGAGTTAACTTTATCAAGAGCAAATAAGTCTGTAAGAGTTTTTAATCATGTTGTGAAAAATTTAAGTGAGGGTAAACAACCTGATTTAGACTTATTGTCAAAAGTTGGTTATTTATACAGAACTACAGCAGTTTATGGATCTGGAAAATTTGGTCTAGCAGATAGATTTCGGATTAAAAATAGAGAGGAAATCAACGGTCCTTTTAGATTAGAAATGATGTTAGTTTATTTAGTAAGACAATTTACGTTTGATCAGGTAAATCATGTTGCTCATAATATAAATCCCAAATCAGCAGTAAAACTAGATAATCAAATTTGTAAAAATTTAGGTATTGGAAACTCTACTGGTCTTGGTATGGCTCCTTTTATAGTTAACCACCCAACATTGTTAAATAATTGGATTTTGAGTAGAGAAACAGCATTAAAAAAGATTAGAGAAATTAAAATTGTTAAAAATCAAGATAGTGAACTTTTTAAAGATTGTTTAAAAAAATCATTAAAAAATATTACTAGCTGGAATACAGAAAGTGAATATCAGCAGAATAAAATTAGATTATTATTAAGAGATGTTAAAAAATTGATCAATCATGTTGAAAATGATTTTGATTTTCAGTCTGAGTTTCCATTTAATGAGATATATTTATGGTTAGAGCAGAATTCTTGTGAGGAATGTATAGAATATGTAGTTTCTATAATGATGGAGCCTTATAACGATATTACTGAACCTCTAGTTAGCAATATGAGCTCTGAAGAAGAGAAGTATTTTAATATTCCAACCTATCGAACAGTACAAGAGTTACTAGAAATTATTAAAATTAGATATTCAAATATTTTGGATATAAATTTTGATCAAAAAGAAAATCATCAAAATTTTTGGTTTATATCAAAAAATAAAGAAGAACCTAGGATGGCTGACAGGTTTGAAGAATATGGATCTGAATTAGAACAACCTTTGGCTATAGCAAGGGATATAAAAAAACTTTATGAGCAATTACTTTCTTTAAAAAATGACTCGACAACAATTGCTCAATTTTTATCATTGAACCCAGATTTAAGACATGTTGTCAGAAGAGCTTTTATAATAGAAAAATTTCCATATTCTGAGATTCAAGACAATACAATTGGCAAAAGTATTGTCCCTATTGATATGCTAAGACTTAAATTATCTTTTTTTGGTGCGTTAAAATTTGACCCTAGATCAGATAAATGGCTAAGAATTTGTATGTTCCAAGGTGCGCCACTACCAAATGAATTAAAAAACTATGACGAGCAATGGGTTTATAAAGCTAACAATTAATAATGAGATCTTTAAGTGAAATTGAAACTGCAGTTAAAAGAGCCAGTAGAGCAGTTGGTTTTTCTTGGGGAATTTCGGAAGAAGTTGGAAAGTCTATAAGATTATTAGAGTTATTTGGATTAGCGGGAATAAAAAATTTAAATCAGTATTACAAAGAAAGAGAAATAAAAAAATTTGAAAATTTAAATTTAATCAGTGAAAAAAATATTGCTCAAGAAGCTTTCTGTCCAATTACACTTGGTGTTAGTTTTTTAGATCAAATCAAATTAATAGAGAATTTTGAGACAATACACTTTAAAAATATCGCATATCCAGTAATATTTTTGTCATTTTTAAGTAGAGCATCTGAAATAGGTGGAAAAAAAATATATGTTAAATTTGATCAATATGAAATTTTATTAAATTTGAATGTAAATATTTTTTCGAATGGATTTAATAAAGACTTTAGCAATCATGCAAATAATGTAGAGATAAAATTTTTAGATAACCAAGACAACTTTGCAGACTCGGAGTGGAATAGTTTATACAAATTAGCTGAAAATACATTTGTAGAAGAAAGTGATAGTCTTAAACAAAGTGGAGCAGGAGCTGGCCTTACAGATAATGACTAATAAATTAGAAAATAGTTATGATGCAGAAATTATTAAAGAACTAGATAATATTTGTGAGGAATGCAAAAAGGAAGACGAAAGTGTGTCTCAAAATTTAATTTTAACTAGTTATAAACTTTGTTCGTCTTGTAGAGTATCTAAGACTATTTTTCCAATCTAGCTAATCTGACTAACAGGCAACATATTCATTCTACTCATTACAAAAGATATAGATAAAAATGCTATAATTAAAAATGATAAGAAAACTATTCCAAAAGATTTAATATTTGATTTTAAGCCCAATACTTGTTTTGTTGAAATAATTAATCCAGCAAAAATCCAAAATTGTGTTAAAAAAATAATTGGTATCATCATATTAGGTGTCACTGCAAAAAATCTAAGTAAACCAGGTGCATGAGCAAATCCAACTGCTGTTAAAATTTTTTTAAACGGAACTTTTGATTTTTTATCTGGAAAAAGTTTCACCCCAATCACATAAATAAAGATCGCCCAAACTAACCAAGTTAAAATTGATGTAAGTCCTGACATTGCGACTGCTGTTTTAATCACTGTGTTAGCGGCAACAGCACCTGCAATGCCATCTAAAATCATAATTAAACCAGCAAAATAAACTGAAGCTTCACCAAAATTTTTATTATCTGAATATAAAGATTTATCTAATTTTATAGATTTAAAAACTATATTTAAAAATTCAGCAAACATTATTTTTTATTTTTTTGTGCTTTATATGAAACTAATAATGGAAATACTATTAAAGCAATCATAATGATAATGCAAACTACTATCAAAAAACCTTTAGTCATTGAAGAAATGGGGGAGGTTTAATTTACTCCCCCAAATAAATTTAGCCTTTTACAACTTCTCTAGTGTTTGCGTTGAAAGACTCTTTGAATGGAATATCCACTACAACCGCATCAACAGGAGTTCCTGGTTTATCAGAGTATTTTTCTGGTAGGTGAACTTTAAATTTAGTTCCAACTTTACCTTTTGGAAAACCATTTGCGTTTAATGTTCCATCAAATGGTACATATCCCATTGCGATATTTTGTTTTTTTTCTGGGTGATACCAAGGAGAAGTAATAAATCCAACAGGATCTCCACCACTCTCTGGTGATACTAGCCAAAAATCAGGTGCGTATTCTTCAATTGGTTTTCCACCTAATTCAAGTCCAACTAATTGAAGCTTGTAAGGTTTTTTACCATCTTTGAGTTCAGCACCCATTTTTTCTAATGCAGCTTTACCAACATAGTCACCTTTTTTAGCCCATTCACCTTTTCCAGATAAAGAAACTTGATAACCTAAGTTACACTGAAAAGGATTATGTTGTTGGTCCATATCTTGACCCCATGAAAGAATTCCAGCTTGAATTCTTCTGTGGTGAGCTGGAGCAATAACCATAAGGCTATGTTTTTTACCTGCTTCAAGAACAGCATTCCACATATCATCAGCATATAGAGTAGAGTCTCTAAGATATATTTCATATCCGGCTTCTCCTGAGAAACCAGATTGTGAAATTACACAACTTCTTCCACCTATTTTCGCTTCAGCCAAACCATAAAAAGGCATATTATCGAAATCAACTTGATCTTCACAAAGATCTTTCATTAAAGCTTTTGCTTTAGGACCTTGTATCTGTACAGGACTGACATCAATTTCTTCAATTTTACAATCAAATCTTCCATCAGCATTTACACCTTGAAGATACATGCCAATATCTGAGTCAGATAATGAAAACCAAAATTCATCCTTAGCAATTCTAAGAAGGATTGGATCATTTAACACTCCTCCATAAGCATTACACAAGATTACATATCTTGCTCTCATAGGAGAAATTTTTGTTGCATCTCTTGTTATTACATAGTCAGTAAATTTTTCTGCATCTGGACCCTTCACTCTAATTTGTCTTTCAACAGCAACGTTCCACATAGTAACGTGATTTACAATTGCATCATACTCAACCATTGCTCCACCATCTTCTGGTTTTACATAACCTCTTGGATGATAAATACGATTGTAAACAGTTGCTCTCCAACAACCTGCTTGCATTGATAAATGCCAATAAGGTGATTTTCTTACTCTTGTTGAGATAAGCATTTCAACTTTAGTTGGCCCACTTTGTCTTAAATTATATGGTACTGCACGATCTGATTGATCAACTGAAGTAACATGTTTTAGTTTAGTATAGTCAAATTCATTAGACATAACTATTCTCCTTCAACCACTTGTTTGTTTCCTTCAAGCCGCCGAATGTATAAATGTGGAAGTTATCAGTATGCGATTTAACTTTCCCAATTAAATCATTAGGGTCTTTAGGTTTCAATAAATCTAACGCCTTACTAAAATTAGATTTAAGAAAATTTAAGGAATTTTTTGCTCCAACAATATTAGCAAACTTTATTAAGCTTGTTATTTTAAGAGGTCCAGTAATTCCAACATGCACTGGTACGCTTTGTTTAGAAATAAAATCTATGATAGGCTGAGGGTCTAATAGCCATTGAGTTACTATATAATCAGCATAAGGCTTTTTATCCATCATAGCTTTGTCTAAATCGGTATCGGATATGTCAGGACTTCCCTCAGGATGTCCAGCAATTCCTATTTTCATATTTTCAAAATAACCTGTTTCTAAAATTTGAAATGAACTATCAAATTTTCCCATTGGTTCTCTACCACCACCAATAATTAATGCTTGATTTACTCCACCATCTTTACATCTTGAAACGTAATCTTTAAGCTCAGAATCGTTTTGAATTGATCTTGCAGGAAAATGAGGCACAGGATTAAAACCTTTTTTTACAAGTTCAATAGATTGATCTGAAGTCTCTTTATAGTCTCCACCAGGTAGCATTGTGACGTAAACATCCTTAACTGGAGGTAATGTTTCAAGGTCAGTTTTAGGACCAATTTCTAGTGAAAAATTCATTTTTTTCTCGATCATTATCTTATTTGAAAATGCTGTCAAAGAAATTCAACTACTACAAAGTACCCCTTGTGGAGTGAATTTTATTTTGATTTTGCCCATTTTATGATACGTTTTTTTATGATTTGGATTGGTCCTGAATTTGTAAATGGATTTTCATACAGCTTGAATTGTCAACCTGTATTTCAACAGATAATTATCAGAGAATCGTAATAAAAACCTAGTTTTCTAAATTTAAGTAAAACTAAATTAAATAGAAAAGGAGGTTAATGAAGTCACAAAATTTAGATGCATTATCAAGAATTGTCGATCTAGATAAAATCGAAGCTACAAAAAATTCAATTAATGAAGCAAATGGTCTTCCTAATGAGTGCTATTTAAATGATGAATATTTTAAAATAGAAAGAGAGAAAGTTTTCTTTGATAACTGGATAGTTGTGGGTGTATCTAGTTCAGTGCCTGAAACTGGTGATGCAAAACCATTTAATTTAATGGGAATTCCACTTTTAATTTTACGAGATAAAAATAATAAAATTAGAGTATTCCATAACGTTTGTAGTCATAGAGGCATGACACTTTTAAATAAAGAATGTAAATTAAAGAACACTATAAGATGTCCATATCATTCATGGTCATATAATTTTAATGGTGAATTGATAGCTACACCTCATGTTGGTGGAATGAATATACATGAGGCAGATGGTTTTATTAAATCAAAAAGCAATCTTAAAGAAGTTTCATCATATGTTTGGATGGATTTAATATTCATTAATGTCAATAAAAATAAAAAAGATTTTGAGGAAAGTATCGATCCTTTAGAAAAGCAATGGTCAAAGTTTATATCAAAAGAAGATCAAAAATTAATAAGACATGCTGAAGATTTTGGTTATTTTAATATGGAAGTAAAAAGTAATTGGAAATTTGCAATTGAAAATTATTGTGAAAGCTATCACTTACCTTGGGTTCATCCAGAATTAAATAGAGTTTCAAATTTAAAAGACCATTATCATATTGGAGATCTTACAGAAACTTTTTCTGGACAAGGTAGCAATAAATACTGCCAACAATTCGATGGAAATAAAAAACTTTCAATATTTCCAAATTGGCCTAGCGATCTTTATCAAAATTCAGAATATATTTCTTTGTTTCCTAACGTTATGCTTGGGATACATGTTGATCATTTTTATGCTTTTTGGTTAGAGCCATTGTCAAATAATAATACAAGAGAACATTTTGAAATGTATTATGTTGGAGACGAAAGTGCTTCAAGTGACGAATATAAAGAAATAAGAAAAAAAAATTTTGCATTTTGGCAAGAAGTTATGAATGAAGATATTGCTGCAATAGAGGGAATGCAAAGGGGTCGAAGTTCACCTGCTTACAATGGTGGAAATTTTTCCCCAGTAATGGATACTCCTACTTTGATATTTCATAAGTGGGTTGCAACTAACTTAACCAAATGAAAGGATAAATTATGAAAAAAGATCTTATTACTAAATTAAATGAAGGCCCAATAATGTGTGCTGAAGGGTATCTTTTCGCAATGGAAAGAAGGGGATATCTATCAGCAGGACCTTTTGTTCCAGAAGTTGTTTTAGAACATCCGGAAGTAGTAACTCAATTACATAGAGAATTTATTAGAGCTGGCTCAGACGTTGTTCAAGCTTTTACATATTATGGGCATAGAGAAAAACTGCGAATAATAGGTAAAGAACATTTATTAGAACCAATGCAAAAGAATGCTCTTAAAATTGCAAAAGATGCAGCTGCTGAATTTAAAGATTTAGATCTGATGGTTTGTGGTGATGTGGCAAATACAAATATATTTGATCCTAACGATGTAAATACTCATAAACTATGTCAGCAAATGTATGAAGAACAAGTTGCTTGGGCTAAAGAAGCTGGTGTAGATTTTGTAATTGCTGAAACAATTAGTTGGTCTGATGAAATGAAAATTGCATTAAAAGCTATAAAAGATGCTGGACTTATTGCAGTTTGTAATTTTGCAATACCTAGAGGAGATAAAACTAGGGAAGGTCACAGCGCCGAAGATGCATGTAAGATGATGGAAGATCTAGGTGCTGATGTGGTTGGTTTGAATTGTTATCGAGGACCAGAAATGACAATGAAATTATTAAGAAAAATTAGAGATAAAGTTTCATGTCATGTGGCAGGACTTCCTGTTCCTTACAGAACAACTAAAGAGGAACCTGGCTTTTTAAATATCACTGATCATGGTTGTGATTGTATTCCAGGAGGTAATGCTTTCCCTGTTGCTTTAGACAATTTATTTTGCAATCGATATGAGATGGCTGAATTTGCCAAAGATTGTGTTGAAAGTAAAATAAATTTTATTGGTATATGTTGTGGAGCAGAAGCTCATCACGTCAGGGAAATGTCAGTTGCAATTGGAAAGAAACCAATTTCGATGAAATATATGCCTGATATGAGTAAACACTTTCATCACGGAACAGATAAGTCTTTAAAAAAAGTGAATAAAGAGATTAAATATTAATATGGAAAAACATGCTAAGGTAATTGTTATAGGGGGAGGAGTTGTTGGATGTTCAATCCTTTATCATCTTTCTAAGTTCGGGTTAAAAGATTGTATTCTTCTTGAAAGAAATGAACTGACTTCAGGATCATCTTGGCATGCTGCTGGGAACGTACATGTAATCTCATCTGATCCAAATATCTCTCGAATGATGGCATATACAATAGGTTTATATAAAGAGATAGAAAAAGAGTCTGGTCATTCTGTTGGTTTTAAACCAAGTGGTGGATTTTATTTGGCATCAAATGAAGTTTGGGCGGATTATTTAAAAAGAGAAAGATCAAAAGCAAGGTACATGGGGCTTGATCAAGAGTTTATTTCTTTAGAAGAAGTAAAAAAGAAAAACCCTCTAATTGATCCATCAAGATATTTGTTAGCGTTGTGGGACCCAATTGATGGAGAAGTTGATCCATCGGGCGTTACTTATGCTTTTGCTAAAGCTGCAAAAGTTCATGGGGGAAAATATTATACCCATACAGTTGTTAAAGACACAAAACAAAAAAAAGATGGAACTTGGGATGTAATCACAGATAAAGGGAATATAAATGCTGATATTGTTATTAATGCTGGTGGTTTGTGGGCAAGAGAAGTTGGTCAATTAGCAGGATTAAATCTTCCAGTTCAACCAATGGAACATCATTATTTAATCACTGAAGCAATTCCAGAAATAGAAGCTATGGGCAATCAAAGACTGCCAATTGGTACTGATTTTGAGGGTAATATTTACTTTAGACAAGAAGGAAAAGGTATGTTGCTTGGAACTTATGAACCAAAATCAACTCCATGGAAAGTTGAAGGTACACCAATGAATTTTGGACATGAGTTACTGCAGCCAAAATTAGATAATATTGAAGAAAGGCTAGCAATAGGTTTTGAAAGAATGCCAGCATTAGAACGCGCTGGAATAAAAAATATAGTTAACGGTCCATTTACTTTTGGTCCTGATGGAAGTCCTTTAATTGGCCCAGTTCCAGGTATGAAAAATTATTGGGTAGCAGTTGGTGTAATGGCTGGATTTTGCCAAGGCGGTGGGGTTGGAAAATGTATTGCTGAGTGGATAATTGATGGCGAACCTTCAATTGACGTTTGGGCAATGGATGTTGCAAGATTTGGGGATTATGCCTCACCTCAATATGGAACAGTAAAATCTTCAGAAAATTATGAACGAAGATTTATTATGACTTTTCCTAATGAAACTTTACCAAAAGGAAGAAAACAAAAAACAACTGCACTTTATGATCGTTTTGTAAATCAAGGTGCGGTTATGGGTGATAGCTTTGGATTAGAAAATGTTTTGTGGTTTGCAAATAATAAAGAAGATGCTCATGAAGAACCCACTATTAAAAGATCAAGATCACATGATTATGTTTCGAAAGAAGTTATTAATGTTAGAGAAAATGTTGGTTTAATTGAAGTTGCTAATTTTTCGAAACATGAATTTAAAGGTCCTGATGCCAGAAAATTTTTAGATCATGTTATGGCTGGAAAAATTCCAAAACCAGGAAGAATATCTTTGTCTCCAATGTTATCATATAGAGGAAAATTATGTGGAGATTTAACTATAGCTTGTTTAGATGAAAATGAATTTATAGTTTTTGGGTCAGGAGCTGCACAAGAAATGCATAGACGTTGGTTTGAAAGTCATTTAGTAAAATTTAATTTAAATTATAAAAATAGATCTGATGAGTATCATGGGTTTTCAATTGCAGGACCTAATTCAAGAAAAGTATTAGAAAAAATCGTAAGAGATGATGTTTCAAATGAAAAGTTTAAATTTAGAGACTCTAGAAGAATGTTCGTTGGTGGTGTACCAGCTATAATAAATAGAATTTCATTTACAGGTGAGCTTGGTTATGAAATTTATGTAGCACCACACTATCAATTAAAACTTTATGAAGAATTAATGGAAGCAGGAAAAGAATTTGATATTAAACCTTTTGGTGGAAGGGCATTAATGTCAATGAGATTAGAGAAAAATTGGGGAGCTTGGACATTAGATTATAGACCAGATTTTACTGCAAAAGAAACTGGATTAGATATGTTTATAAATTGGAACAAAGAATTTATTGGTAAAGAAAGTGCAAAAAAAGAGAGCTCTTCAAGCAAACTTACACCTTTAATTGTTGAAACAAATGATATTGATGTAACAAATAATGAAGCTGTAATGAATGGGGATCAAAGCATTGGTTATGTAACATCAGGAGGTTTTGCACATTTTGTGAACAAAAGTGTGGCATTTACATTTATCGATCAAAATAAAATTAAGTCTGAAAGTAAAATTCAAGTAGAGATCAATGGAAATCTATTTAATTGTTCTATAATTAAAGAGCCACTTTATGATCCAAGTGGTCAAAAAATGAGAAACTAAAATATTTTATGTATAGACCTTTACCAAATCAATTAACAATTAGAAATTCAGAAATTGAAGGCTTAGGTTTATTTTCTGA
>CABXRY010000007.1 GCA_902514755.1 uncultured Pelagibacteraceae bacterium | reverse complement strand
ACCAGAAATTGGTATCATATTCATATTATTAAGTTCTGCGTAACCATGAATATCATCTGCAATCACAGGTTCTTCTAACCATCTAGGATTAAATTTCATTAATTTTGGAATCATTCTTTTTGAGTAATCTAAATTCCAACCCATATAGCACTCAAGCATTAAATCAGCATCCTCACCAATAACTTCTCTTACTGCTTCAACTAATTTAATATTATTTTTCATACCTTCAGGACCATCTTTAGGTCCCCAGCCAAACCGCATTTTGTACATATTGAAACCTTGATTTTTATAAATTTCAGCTTCTTTTTGTAATTCTTTAAGTGGTTGACTGTAGAGCTTTGATGCATATACAGGAATTTTTTCTTTAGTTCTTCCACCCAATAATTTGAAAACAGGTTTTTTGCTAATTTTTCCAATAATATCCCAAAGAGCTATATCAATAGCTGATATTGCTGTCATACCAATACCTTTTCTTCCCCATGCTAAAGTTCTTCTATACATCTTTTCCCAAATGTAAGCATAATCAAATGGGTCTTGTCCAATTACGAGAGGTTTTAAATATGTATCAATTGTTTTTTTTGTTACTTGAGGAGCTAAGGCTGCATTACCTATCCCAACTACACCATCATCAGTTTCAATTTCACAAATTAACCATTCATGAAATCTAAAAGATCCCATAGCATCTGATTTTTCATAAAGTACATCAGAAGCATTCGTACAAAAATTATTTTGTGGTGGAACTGTTTTTCCTGTCCATTGATATACAGAAGTTTTAATATTTTTAATTTTGCTCATTTAATTTATTTTCAGCCATTGTTAATGCAATTTTAAATGAATTCAAAGTAGGTTCCAAATTAGCTTTATTTTTACCTGCTATATCAAAGGCTGTACCATGAGCGGGAGTTGTTATAGGAACAGGCAAACCTCCTTGAACAGTAACACCTCTGTCAAAACCAAAGGCTTTCAGACCTGATTGCAAGGCATCATGGTACATACCAACAATACAATCATGATTTTTATTCTTATAAGCAGTTATAAAAGATGTATCACAAGGCAATGGACCATCAGCATTAATACCAAGATTTTTTGCTTCTTCAATTGCAGGAATGATTTCATCTTTTTCCTCTGATCCAAACTCAGCGTGCGGATTAAGAGCTTGTACGGCAACTCTTGGACTTTTAATACCATTTAATTTCATTGCCTCATTAATTAGCTTAATTGGTTTCATAATTTTTTCTTTTTTAATATGATCAGCAACTTCTTTAATTGGAATATGTGACGTAACTCTAGCCGTCCAAAAATTATCAATTACATTAAATTCACAAAAAAAATTTTTTACATCTAATTTTTCAGCCATTAAATGCAATTCATCTGAATATTTGTTACCACCAAGCTTCATACTTGTTTTATTAAATGGGCCAAAATTAATCGCATGAACTTTATTTTCTTTGGCAAGTTCTAATGCTAAATTTAATGCAGACAATACACTTTCACCAGATTCTTTAGAGCACTCAGATAATTTATAATCATGGTTTTTACCTTTAGAGATATCTAAAAAATATTTATTTCCATTTTGAAATTCAATTTGATTAAAATCTTCTACAAATTTAAAATCATGTTTGTTACCAGAAATTTTGTTGCCTTGTTCTAATATATTTTTTTCACCTATAACAACTATGTTGGCTTTGTTTGTAATTTCCTCTGTTAATAATTTTGAAATTAATTCAGGTCCAATACCAGAAGGGTCGCCTAACAGTAAGGCCATATTAATTTTATTTTGAGGCATTTTTTTCTTTACGCTTTGTATCAGATTATGTTTATATAATTAATTATAAATTAACTAAAGAGGGAAATAATGAAAAAGAGTTTTAAATTATTTTTAGCTGCTGCAGTTTTAGTAACTGAATTTTTCGTTGTTGCACTTCCATTAATGATCACTTCTGCAAAAGCAGATGGTCATCCAATTCAAGCAATCACTCACGCTGGTTTTGGAGGTGGTACAGATGTAACTACTAGAATGATGTTATTAAGAACTAGAAGGTATCTAAAACAAGATATGCAATTAGTAAACAAAAAAGGTGGTGGTGGAGCTGCGTCTATGGATTACATGATGACGTTACCAGCTGATGGCCAACACACTTTAACTTGGACTACTGGTCATGCTGTATCAATGGCTTTAGGTAAAACTAAAGTTAAATTAAGCGATATGCAGCCATTAGCTAGAGGAACAGACGATCCTCAGTTATTTGTTGTTAATTGTAAAAACGATATCAAAGACGCTAAGAAATTTATTAGCGCTCAAAAATCAAAATCACTTAAATATGGTACAACTCATGTAGGTGGAATTGATGATGTTAGTGCAATTGCATTTACAAAAAAAGGAAAACTAACAGATCCAACAATCGTTCCTTATAAAGGTGTAGGACCTATTAAAACTAACCTTATCAAAGGAGATATTGATGTAGGTGTTTTAAACTTAGGTGAAGCTGTAACTGAGATAGAAGATGGTACATTATGTGTATCAGTTGTACTAGCTAGTAACAGAATGGAAAAACTTAGTAATGTTCCTACTGCAACTGAATTAGGAATTCCTGTTGTTCTTTCAACTGTAAGAGGTTTTGTAACAAGAAAAGGTGTTCCTGCAGATAGAAAGAAACAATTAGAGGACGCAATGATAAAAGCTATGGAACACAAATATTTCCAAAGTTTTTTAACAGACATTGGTCTTGATTCAACTAGTGTGGTTGGAGCTGATGAGTGGGGTAAGCAAATGGAAGTTATGCTTGCTGAAATGACTGCTCAACTAAAAGCTTTAGGTTACATTAATTAATTTAAAGAAAGTACATTCTTTAAATTATGAATAATGTACGAAATAAAAAAAGGGCAAACAAAAGTTTGCCCTTTTTTTTTAAAGATGAATTTAAAGTATTTTCTGTAATAATTATTGTTTCAACCATTTTACTAATATCAACATTTTCTTTTGATACAGTTCCACCAATTCTAAATCGAGGAATTCAACCAGCTACATTTCCAAAAGGTTTATTAGTTTTAATAATAGTACTAACTACATTAATATATTACTTGTCTTTCAAAAAACCTTGGAAAAAAGAAAAAGAATTACCAAAAAATTTTTTTTTAACACTTTTAAGTTTTATTTTTTTTATCATTATTTCAAAGACTTTAGATTTTTTTTTAGCAATTTCTTTTTTATCAGTTTTTGTTTCTTATAATTGGGGAGAAAAAAGATTTTTTTATTTATTATTAGTAGGGATTATCTTTCCCTTTATTGTATTTGTATTTTTTGAAATGATTTTAGGATTAAGATTTCCTCCTGGAATAATTACAAACCTTTATTACTATTAGTATGGATAATCTTTTATTAATGATGGCACCTTTGTTTAGTTCCAAATTATTATTGGTCTTATTGTTTGGAACTTTATTTGGATTAATACTTGGGGTGTTACCTGGACTAGGCCCAACAACTGGAGGGGCACTGATCTTACCATTTACAATGACCTTAGATCCATTATCAGCAATAGTTTTGTTAACATCTATTTATTGTGCAGGAACTTATGGGGGAGCAATCACCGCAGTATTAATTAATACACCAGGAACTCCTGCAGCTGCTGCAACATGTTTAGACGGATATCCTTTAGCTCAAAAGGGTGAAGCTGGACGTGCTTTAGGTATGGCAACTGTCTCTAGTACTGTAGGAGGGATATTTAGTGTAGTAATTTTAGTGTTTTTTGCGCCTATATTAGCAAAACTTGCCTATGAGTTTGGTCAACCTGAATATTTTGCATTAGCTATATTTGGATTGACTATGCTTGCCTCCATTGGTGAAGGCAGTCCAATTAAAAATTTAATTGCAGCTGCATTTGGTATTTTAATTTCTACAATTGGTAAAGATTTTATGACTTCTATAGATAGATTTACTTATGGAATTAATGAACTTTCAGTGGGGATTGGGTTTATTCCTGTTGTAGTAGGTCTATTTGCGATTAGCGAAATGCTAACTCAATCAACATTGTTACATCAAGTTTTTAAAAGAGTTGCTCTAAAAGCTGTAAAATTACCTTCTAAAGAAGATTATAAAAAAACTTGGAAAACAATATTAAGATCCTCAGGCATTGGATCATTTATTGGAGTTCTACCTGCAGAAGGAGGAACGGTTGCATCTTTGATTGGTTATTCTGAAGCTAAAAGATTTTCTAAAAATCCAGAGGAATTTGGAAAGGGATCAATAGAAGGAATTGCGGGCGCTGAAGCTGCTAATAATGCTGCAACAGGTGGAGCAATGGTGCCAACGCTTGCGCTTGGAATTCCTGGTAGTGCAACAACAGCTGTAATTTTAACAGGACTAATTATTCATGGAGTGAGACCAGGTCCTGATTTATTTAGAGAGCAACCAGATTTTTTATATGGAATTTTTGGAGCAATGTTGATTGCAAATATACTTTTTTTCATATTTGGTTTTTTTGGTGCAAAAATATTTGCCAGAATTACCTTGGTGCCTAATAAAATTTTATGGCCAATGATTTTTACAGTTTCAGTGTGTGGAACATATTCTTTAAGCCAATCAATACTTGACGTCTGGATAATGTTATTTTTTGGTGTACTTGGATTTTTTATGAGAAGATTTGGTTTTTCTGTTGTACCAGTAATAATTGGATTAATATTAGGAGAATTAGTTGAAGGAACTCTTAGGCAATCATTAGTAATATTTGATGGAAACTGGTTAATTTTTTTTACAAGACCTATAGTAGTAACTTTTTTTATTTTATCTTTCATTGCTCTTATTTTTCCTTTATTAAAGAAAAAAAAATAATATGAATAATTTAGATTTAAAAGATAGAGTAGCAATAATCACAGGTGGCGCACAAGGTTTTGGTTTAGCAATATCAAAAAGAATTATTCAATCAGGTGGAAAAGTTGTTATTTGGGATATTGATGAAAATGCAATTAAGTCTGCTATAGAAGAAATTAGTTCTGACAATCTAAGTTTTAAAAAAGTAGATGTTACAAATTTTGTTGAAATTGAAAATGCATTATTGGAAACTGAAAAAGAACTTGGTAAAATAGATATTTTTGTGAATAATGCAGGAATTACAGGCATGAATGCAAAAGTTTGGGATTATCCTTTAGACGAATGGAAAAAAGTAATTGAACTTGATTTAAATTCTACATTCTATTGCTGTAAAGCAGTTGTCCCTCATATGATTAAAAATAATTATGGCAGAATAGTAAATATTGCATCTATTGCTGGCAAAGAAGGAAATCCTAATGCAAGTGCTTATAGTACAGCTAAAGCAGGTGTTATAGGTTTTACAAAATCATTAGGGAAAGAATTGGCTGATAAAAATATTTCTGTTAATTGTGTAACTCCAGCTGCAGCAAAAACAAGAATTTTTGATCAAATGACCAAAGAACATATTGATTATATGCTATCAAAAATACCAAGAAATCGATTTGCTAAAGTAGATGAATTAGCATCCTTAGTTTGTTGGTTATCTTGTGAAGAAAATTCTTTTACAACATCGGCAGTTTTTGACCTAAGTGGTGGAAGAGCAACTTATTAATAGGAGTAAAGTATGAAATTATGTAGAATTGGAAATGTTGGAGAGGAAAAACCTGCAATAATAGATGAAGAAAATAATTTTAGAGATTTGTCTTCTCTAATAAGTGATTTTGACCCAGGAACATTAAATTTTAATACTATAGATAAAATTCAAAAATCAGATATTTCAAGTTTACCAAAATTAGATTCAAATTCTAGAATTGGTGCATGTGTCTCAAAACCATCTAAATTCATTGGAATAGGATTAAACTTCAAAGATCACGCTGAAGAACAAAATTTACCAATTCCAAAAGAGCCAATTATTTTCTCTAAATTCACAAGTTGTGTCACTGGTCCGAATGATCCTATTATTGTTCCAAAAAATTCAAATCATACAGATTGGGAAGTAGAGCTAGGTTTTGTAATTGGAAAAAAAGCTATTAATGTAAATATTGATGAAGCAATGGATCATGTGTTGGGTTTCTTTCTAGTAAACGATGTTAGTGAAAGGCATTTTCAAAAAAATAAAGGTTTAACTTGGGATAAAGGTAAAGGATTTGATACTTTTGGTCCAATAGGCCCATATATAATTACAAAAGATGAGTTACCTGATTATCAAAACTTAAATATGTTTTTAGATGTTGATGGTAAAAGAATGCAAACTGGAAATACAGAACAAATGATTTTTGATATTAAGACTTTAGTATCTTACATGAGCTCATGTATGAGCTTGCATCCAGGAGACATATGTTGCACTGGAACACCACCAGGAGTAGGAGAAAATATGTCGCCCCCACTTTTTTTAAAAGGTGGCGAAAAAGTAATTCTTGGAATAGATAAATTAGGTGAGCAAAAACATTCAGTTATACCTTTTAAAGATTAAGATTTTCAAATAATTAATGCAAAAGTCTTAATTGATTTATCATAGGTTATATAATAATTCCTTTTTAATTGAAAAAAAGTAGATGAAATGATCTTAAAAGTAGTTAATTTAGTAATAAAAAAACCAAAGTTATTACAAAATACAATTATAAAAAATGCAAAAAAGAGATCTTTACTATGAAAGAATACCTACAAAACTACTTAGAGAGAATGTTAGATATCTAGGTAATATACTTGGCAAAGTTTTAAAAGATCAAGAAGGTGATAAATTTTTTGATTTAGTAGAAAAAATAAGAAAACTTTCTAAGGCAAATAAAACAAACCAAAATAGCAAACATTCTTACCGAAAAATTATTCGCACTATCAAAGGTTTAAATTCAAAAAATACCTTTAAGTTAACTAGAGCATTTTCACATTTTATGAATTTAATTAATTTAGCAGAATCGATAGATGCATCTAGAAGCTTAAATCAATATGAAAATAATAAAAAAAAAATAAACAATAGTAATTTGTTTATAGAGGAAATTTTTGAAGATCTTTTTAATAATAAGGATATTTCAGATAGCAAGATATATGATCATGCAAAAAATCTAAGTATAGGCATTGTATTAACTGCACATCCAACTGAGGTAAAAAGAAGAACATTAATTCAAAAATATCATAAAATTACTGAAATACTTGAGCAAAGAGATCTTTTAAAAAATTATCCCTCTAAACTTAAATTGTTAGATAAAAAACTTTTTGATGAGTTTACAATTATTTGGAATACAGATGATTTGAAAAGAGTAAAACCATCTCCATTTGATGAAGCTAGATGGGGCTTAGCAATTATTGAAGACAGTTTGTGGGACACAATTCCAAAAGTTTATAGAAGATTGAACTCTATATTTGTTCAAAATATGGATAAAGGATTGCCTAAAAACTTTAATCCAATTGAGTTTGGTTCATGGATGGGTGGAGATAGAGATGGTAACCCTAACGTTACTGCTAAAGTTACAAAAGAAGTTATTTTATTATCGAGATGGGAAGCAGCAAAATTATACGAAAAAACTTTAACCAAAATAATTAGGTCCTATTCAATGGAAAAATGCTCAAATCAAATTTTAAAGAAAACCGGTAAGTCATATGAACCCTACAGAGTTTTTTTAAGACCATTAAGAGATAAAATGAGAATAACTCATAGAATGATTGAGCAACATTTAGTAAATAAAAAACCTTTAGATCAAAAAAAACTACTAAACTCTAAAGAAGACATTTTAAAACCTTTGAGAGTTGTGAGACAATCTTTAGAACAAAATAATAATGAAAATTTAGCTAGTGGTGAACTATTAGATTTAATGAGAAGAGCAAAATGTTTTGGAATTAATTTAGCTAAATTAGATATAAGACAAGAATCATCTAGGCATTCTCAGCTAATAAGTGAGTTTGTAAAAAAAAGATATAATAAAAATTATTTAAAATTTTCTGAAATTGAAAAAATAAACTTTTTAAAATCAAAATTAAAATCACCTAAAAACGTGATCAATAAATTCAAATTTAAAAACAGAGAAAATAATGAAGTTTGGTCAACTTTTAATGTTTTGGCAAAAGAACCATCTGAATGTCTTGGGGCCTATGTTATTTCAATGACATCTTCAGCATCTGACATTTTATCAGTGTTTTTTTTACAAAAAGAGGCAAAAATTAAGAATAAGCTTAGAGTTGTTCCTTTATTTGAAACTTTAGACGATTTAATAAATGCCAAATTTATTATGGAGAGCTTGCTCTCTCATAAATGGTATAGAAATTTGATTAATCACAAACAAGAAGTAATGATTGGTTATTCAGACTCCAGTAAAGATGCGGGTAAAATTTGTGCTAGCTGGCACCAATATAAAGCCCAAGAAGAAATAGTTAAACTTGGAAAAAAATTCAATATTGAAATTACTTTCTTCCATGGAAGAGGGGGCTCTGCAGGAAGAGGAGGAGGGCCTATTCAGGCAACAATGAGATCATTGCCACCTAATTCAGTTAATGGAAGAATAAGAATTACAGATCAAGGAGAAGTTATTCAACAAAAATATGGTTATGAGCCTTTGGCAAAATATAATCTTTGCAGCTATATAGGAGCGGTATCAGAAGCATCTTTAAATCCACCACCACAACCTAAGGATTCTTGGAGAGCGTTAATTGAAAAAATGGCAGAAATTTCAAAAAGTTCTTATAGAAAAAATATCAATCAAAGTTCTGATTTTATAAAATATTTTAAAACAGTAACCCCACATGTTTCATTAGGGAAATTGTCTATAGGGTCTAGGCCATCAAAAAGAAAAAATGTAGATAATATTCAAAGTTTAAGAGCTATACCTTGGATTTTTGCATGGACTCAAATTAGATTGATGCTACCAGCATGGTTGGGAAGTGCAGAAGCTTTAAGGTATGCAAATATTAAAGAATTTAGAAAAACTTTATATGATATGGAGAGAAATTGGCCTTTTTTCAATTCAATGCTTGATATATTGGATATGGTCATTTCAAAAGTTGATCCTGATATATCAAAAATTTATGAAGAATATCTTGCAGATGAAAAATTAAAAAGAGTAGGAAAAAGATTAAGGTTTCAATTTGATGTAATAAAAAAACTTAATAAAGAAATAACACCTAATGAAATTAGCAAATTAAGAAAACAATTTAGAACATCTATAATAGTGAGAAATATTTATACTGAAGTACTAAATATTATCCAACCAATTGTGATAAAAAAAATTAAAACAATCAAAAATAAAGTTGATAAAAAATATTTAAATGACGCTTTATTAACATCAATTGCAGGTATTTCGGCAGCAATGAAGAATACTGGATAGATGATAGAATTACTCATTGCATTTGCAGCAGGATTAATAAGTTTCTTATCTCCATGTGTTCTTCCATTGATACCAGGTTATATTTCTTATATTTCAGGCAGTTCTTTGAACGAGTTAGTAAATCAAAAAAATGTAAATTTGATACCAACTGTTTTATTTACAGTTGGGTTTTCAATTGTTTTTGTTATTTTTGGAGCGGCTTCTACTTTTTTAGGGCAAGTATTATTACAAAATTCTAATGAACTTAGAATTTTTGCAGGTATAGTTATAATAGTTTTATCTCTTCATATTATTGGGATTATTAACATTAAATTTTTAAATTTTGAAAAAAGAATTCATACTAATTCAAATAATAATTTTTATAGCCCAATTTTAATTGGTATGGCTTTTGCATTTGGTTGGACACCTTGTATAGGACCGATTTTAGGTTCAATTTTAGTATTAGCCGCTACAGAGGAAAGTATTAACAAAGGTATTTTGCTTTTAATCTTTTATTCTTTAGGACTAGCAATACCATTCATATTATCAGGCTATTTGATACAAAAGTTTTTAATATTTTCTAAAAATTTTAAGAAGAATATAAATTTAGTATCAAAAATTGGTGGAATTATTCTTTTAGTTACTGGTATATTAATTTTAACCAATCAATTACAAACTTTAGGATATTATTTATTAAATATTTTCCCTTTTTTACAAAAATTTGGATAAGATAAATTATGAAAATCTATCAAATAGACTCTAGTGCAAGAAAAAAAGGTTCAACTTCTAGGTCATTAGCAAAAAAATTATTAAAAAAAATTAAAAAACCAGGTGACAAAGTTATTTATCGAGATTTAGATAATGAAATGGTTTTTGTAAGTGGATTGACAGAGTCAGGGATGAAGATTGCAAAGAAAGATCAAACAAAAATGCATAAAAAAATGTTTAAACTATCAGACACACTTGTTAGAGAACTTAAAGAAAGTGATATTATTATAATTTCAGCTCCAATTTATAATTATGGTCCACCTGCAACACTCAAGGCATGGTCAGATTTAGCTGCTAGAATTGGTGAAACTTTTAGATTCAAACCTAATGGACGAAGAGAGGGATTGTTAAAAAATAAACGTGCGTATTTAGTTATTACTTCTGGAGGAACAAAGCTAAATAGTAAAGAAGATTTTCTTACACCTTGGTTAAAATTTATATTAAATTTTTTTGGGATCAAAAAGATAGATGTAGTAAGCGCTGACCAAATGGCTTTAAACTATAAAAAATCTATCAAAGATGCCGAAGATCAAATAAAAAACTTATCATAACAAATGAAATATCATTATTCTTGTATTTGTTAAATTTATTCTTATTTGCTATCATCTAATATGAAAAAAATCCTTTTTGTGATATTTAGCCTATTTTTTTTTACTAATGGTTATGCAGCGTGTGATGACCCATTGACAGATGGAGTAGACTATTCAAATTGTAGATTTTCTGATGCACAAGATTTACAAGGAAGTTATCTACCTAATTCAAATCTATCTTTTGCAAGTTTTATTCAAGTAAATTTTGATAAAAGTATAATGATGAATTCTAATTTGTCTTTTGGAACATTCCCAGAGTCTACTTTTGTAAGAGCAAATCTTTATGAAACAATTTCAATAGGTGCTAATTTTGAAAAAACTAATTTTAGTGGCTCGAATTTAACAAGAGTTGATTTTATGGGTGCAACTTTAATTGAGGCTAATTTTCAAAATTCAAACTTAATGGAAGCAAATTTTACTTCTTCAAATATCACTAATGCAAATTTTGAAGGGGCCAATTTAATTGGTGCTACTTGGACTAATGGTGAAACATGTGGTCCAAATTCTATTGGTGTTTGCAATAAATAATAAATGAACACCTCCATAAAGACGGACGATGTTATCTTTAATTTTTTTAAAGAAATTTGTGATGAAAAAGATGATGTTAAATGTCTTGAGCTAGGAAAAAATTGGATAAATGCAATGGAAACAAATCTATCAAATATGGAAAAAAATTTAAATGGTGCTGATAAATTAAAATATAAGGACGATATTCAGAGCAATAGAGATCATTTAAACAGTTTAAAAAGTAAAAATTCATCAGAATGGCGAGAATACGCTACTCAATGTATGATTGAAATAATAAGTCAAAAAACCCAATAGTTTAAATAATTAATAACAAAAATTATTTTATTAAGCTTTATTTAATCTTAAAAATATAATATCTAACTCTGAAAGGGGTGTCGTAACAGACTGAGATTAAACCCTAAGAACCTGTCCGGTAATTCAGAAAGGGAGAATAATGGATACAACATACTTTATAAGTCAATCAACATCACTATCATTAGTAATAATTATTAGTTTATTGTTTGCCATATTAGGCCTTTATCATTCAAAAAAGTTCAAAGGTATCAATAATTATCTAACTGCAAATAGGAACATAGGTTTATTTTCTTTAACCACAAGTTTAGTTGCATCAGCTTTAGGTGCTTGGATATTATTTGGTCCTGCTTCTGCAGCAACATGGGGTGGGATAGGAGCTGTTATCGGTTATGCACTAGGAACAGCTTTTCCAATGATTTTTTTAATTTATTTAGGAAAAAAAATTAGAAAAGAATTTCCAAAGGGATCATCTTTAATTGAATTTATGAGAAAAAAATTTGGAAAAAGTCTATTCAAATTAATTTTATTAATGACTATTTTTTATATGTTCATTTTTTTATGTGCAGAAGTAACCGCTGTCGCTGTTTTAATTAATTATATTTCTGGAACTGAGCTTTGGATTACAGCAATAATAGTGCTCTTAGCTACCTTAACTTATACTTTATATGGGGGATTAAGAGCCTCGATATTTACAGATAATATTCAGATGATTATTATTGGTATATTTCTACTAATTTCTGTATCGTATATAATTTCTTATACTGGTAGTGAATTTTCTTTTGCGTATATAGAACAAAAAAATCCCCAGTTATTAAGTGGCTCCTACAGTCCAAATTATACTGCAGGCCTAACTTTCTTTATAGCAGTTGCGGCTACAAACTTATTCCACCAAGGAAATTGGCAAAGAGTTTATGCTGCAAAAAATTATCAAACCTTAAAAAAAGGTTTAATCATTTCTTTTTTAATTATTGTTCCAATTGTTTTTTTCATGGGTTTTGTTGGAATGGTTTCATTTTCAATTGATTCAAGCGTTAGACCTGATCTTGGTTTTTTTACATTATTATTAAGAGAACAAACTGAAATATTATCGTTAATAATTGTTACTTTAGGACTAGCTTTGACAATTTCAACTGTTGATACTTTAGTAAATGCAATTTCAAGCTTGTTTGTTATAGATGGTAAAGCAACATTTAATCTTGATAAAAAAACTGATTATCTAAGATTATCTAAATATTTTATTATATTTTTATCTGTGATTGCTTTTATTGTTGCTTCAAAAGGATATGATATTTTATATTTATTTTTACTAGCAGATTTGTTCTGTTGTGCCTTTGTTTTAACTGTTTTTTCAAGCTTTTATAATAAAAACATAAATGAAAAAACTGCTTATTTGTCTATTATAGTTGGATTAATTGCTGGATTTTTAATGTTTCCATTTCCAGATTTTTCAAAAAGTTTGTTAGTTGGAGTAATATTACCTAAAGAAATTTTCACACCCATAATAACTCAGTCATTATTATTTTGGTCTTTTTTAGTTGCTACTTTATTGCCAATGCTAATTTTAAAAATTAAAAAAGTTTAATAAGGACTAATTTTTTTTTTAAAGGGGTCGCTCTTTAAGCTAATTGCCTAAAGAGCTCCCTTATATTGCCTCTTTGGCTTTAAAATCCATTTGGATTTTTATTTTTGTTTGTTTGAAATATGAGATTTCTATCAGCTAAGTGTCAGGTGGTGTAAGTTTTAACATAATGACCTCCTTATAATTAAGTTAATTATTTTAATTAAAATTATCAATTAATTTATTTGTATTTTAGGCAAATAAATTTCTTGAATACAACCTACTGCTTTAGTAGATTCTCGATATCTGATTTGATCTAATCTTTACACAACCAAAAATTTTTTTTTGAGAATTTTTTTTAACTTATTCAAGTTTACATAATTAATTTATATGTATAAAGTTTATCAATGAATTATTTATGTGCAGTTAGAGACTTAGCAATTAGCCTCATAGTATCTACTATAATTATTTATGCTTTAAACATTATAGCAGGATTTGCTGGAGCAGATTATAATTTTACAAATGGTGAAGCTTTTATAATTTGGATTTTAATGGCAATACTAGTTAATAATTGTATGAAAAGATAACCATCTAATCTAAAATGAAAATAGCTTTTATTGGTACGGGGCTTATGGGTTACCCAATGGCTTCAAATCTTCTCAAAAAAAAATTAAATTTAAAAGTTTTTACCAGAACCCTTGATAAGGCAAAACCATTAGAAAAACTTGGAGCAAATATATCTAATTCTTTGGCTGAGGCAGTCAAAGATACTGATATTATTATTACAATGTTAACAGATGACGAAGCTGTTGAAAAAGTCTTAGGTGATAAAGAATTTTTAAATAATCTAAAACCATCATCTACTGTAATTGATATGTCATCAATCAAACCAAAAATTGCAATTCAATATGGTGAAATATTAAAAGAAAAAGGAATTTACTTTTTAGATGCACCTGTTTCTGGTGGAACTATAGGAGCTGAAGATGGAAGCCTAGCCATAATGGTTGGAGGTGATCAAAAAGTTTTTGATTACGCTTTTGATATTTTAAAGATTATGGGAAACCCAACTTTAGTAGGTCCGATTGGTAGCGGGCAAGTATCAAAACTTGCTAATCAAATTATTGTAGGAGTTACAATTGGAGCAGTAGCAGAAGCCATTATGTTATGTGAGCAAGCAGGTGTAGATGCAAATAAGTTTATTAAGGCATTGTCAGGTGGTTTTGCGGATGGAAAAATTCTCCAAAACCATGGAAAGAGAATGATTGATAAAGATTTTTCGCCTAAGGGTAAGGTGTCAACTCACTTAAAAGACATGAATAATATTTTAGAATGTGCGAGTGATTTTGATACAAAACTTCCAATTTCAAGTTTAATCAAAGAGATGTTTAATTCGTTGGTAGAAAGAGGCAATGATAATGATGATCATAGTGCTTTATATAAAGAAATAGAAAATCAGAACAAAACTTAATAGAGTTATAAATTATATTTTCTCTTTAAATGTCTTAGCTTTCCTTCAGTGCTATCATAATCAATATAGCATCCTTGTAAAAACCTATTTCCTTCACTAGTTTTGTAAGCCGTTCTTCCATGAAGTAATCTGTAGTTATCCATCATCATCAAATCTTTTTCTTCAAGTTTAAATTCAATTTTATATTTATCTGAATTATACATTTCAGATAATTTTTTTCGTGCTCTATAATATAAATCTAATTTTTCTTTTTCTAATATTGGTACAAAATCTAATCTAGGGCTAAATCTAATTTGTTTTAAGGACTCATCATCATTTAGTTTTATTAATTCAGACCAATCTTCCAAAACAACATCTTTATCAATAAATTTAAATTTAACTTTTACTTCAGATAAAATTTTATAAAAATCTGGATTTTCATTTTTTAAATCTTCAGTAACGGTGTATCCATCAACTAATGTTGATAATCCTCCTGAAACTTCGCTCACTATACAATGAAGTAATTGAATACACGGAACAGGATTACGATAAGGATTATCAGTATGAGGTGCTAAAGCAAGTGAAGTGTAGGCTAAATCATTTGGATTTGGTTTTGATTTTACATCAAAGTATTCTCCAAAATTAGTTCTTCTGACGCTTCCGATTGAATTTGCAAATTTAACAATAAAATTATCTTCTGTTGGTATATCCTTAATTACTACAAATCCATATTCATAAAATGACACTAGTAAGTCATGCATTTCTTTGCTCTCAAAAAAATTATCTTGATATCTAAAGTTTTTAATATCTTTTAAAGTTGAGTCCCATTTTATTTTAGTAATAGGCTTTATTACAGTATCTTCATTTGAAAATTCTTGAGCAATTTTATCAATCTCTATTTTTGAACTTACACCATCATTAAAATCTATTTCTAAAAAATTTTCATTAATTTTTGCTTTATTTATACAAATTTCATTATCTAGCGATGTTGGATCAAATAGTCTTTGTTGGGTTCCTTTATCTAAAAATTCCTTTCCACCAACTCTTTCTCTTAACCAGAAAGGATGTATTTCTTTTTTTAAAGAACCATTGTTAAAGTAAACTTTGTTTTCGTTGAGTTCGATTTTCATTCTATTAAACTAAGAATTATTTAAAATTTAACTTTATTCAACATAAATAAAATAGTAAGAGTTTGATGTGGATCAGTTTAATTCAAAGAATTACCGTATTTATGCTAATTTTTTAAATAAGTTAGCAAATGAACTAACAAGGTTTTATTACTCTAAATTAAATAAACCTTTCAAAATATCTAACAAACTTAAAGGAAAGGGTTACGATCCTGTAACAACATCAGATAAGGCTTTTGAGAAATTTATAAGACTAAAGATAAAAAAGAAATTTCCAGACCATCAAGTGATAGGCGAGGAGTTTGGCCATAAAAAATCAAAAAGTGATTTTAGTTGGATAATTGATCCAATTGATGGAACTAGATCTTTTGTAATTGGCAACCCTACTTGGAGCAATCTAATCTCTTTAAATTACAAAGGAATTCCAGTTTTAGGATTAGCGAATTTTCCAGTACTCAAAAAATATTACCTTAATTATTCTGATAAAATTGCTTATGTGGTTAATAATGGAGTAAAAAAAAAGATTTCAGTAAATAATAAAGCAACATTTAAAAATGTAAAAGTTTCAGCTGCATTCCATGGTTGGCTGCCCTTAAATAAACAAAAAAAAATCCCTCAAATTTTAAAATTAATGCAATTTCCTTGCAGTGATGCTTTAAGTTATTCTCATCTCGCTGAAGGCAGAGTGGATATTGTAATTCAATGTTCGAATAAGATTTGGGACATACATCCACTTATACCAATAATTAAAGCTGCTGGAGGATATATTTCAACTTGGGATAATAGAGATGCTATAAATGCAGGAAATATTTTAGTATCTTCAAATAAAATTATTCATAATAAATTTTTAAAATTGTTAAAACCGGTTTCAAAATGATCCCAGCTAAAGCTCAGGAAATTTTAGATTTTTGGTTTAAGGAAACACCTTCAGAGAAAAGATTTAAAAAAGATGATGCATTTGATCAAACTATAAGAGATAGATTTTTAAATGATTATGAACTTGCAAGACAAAATGAATATGATGATTGGCAAGATCAACCAATGAGCGCTCTAGCATTAGTTATTCTTTTTGATCAATTCTCTAGAAATATGTTTAGAGATGATAAAAAAGCTTTTGAGCAAGATCATAAAGCAAGACTAATTGTTAATGACGCTGTTTATGCCGGTTATCTTGAAGCAATGAATGAAAGCCAAAGGTTCTTCATGATATTACCTCTTATTCATAGTGAAGAGATAACGGATCATGATATGGCATATTATTTATTGAAT
Organism: uncultured Pelagibacteraceae bacterium; assembly: GCA_902514755.1. Lineage (GTDB taxonomy): Bacteria > Pseudomonadota > Alphaproteobacteria > Pelagibacterales > Pelagibacteraceae > Pelagibacter. Next base: position 23,213 of record CABXRY010000007.1, on the reverse strand, counting down.
AAATACTTAAGAGAGCATGAAAATTATGTCAAAATTAAAAAATTTTGGCAAGATCACACTAGAGCTATACGTCAATTTCACAGATACCCTCATAGAAATAAAATTCTTGGAAGAGAGTCAACTGAAGAGGAAATCGTATACCTAAATGGACCTAATTCATCTTGGTAGTAAATGAATTTAAAATTTGTTTATAAAATCATTAACAACGATGAATTACAAAAAGCTAAATTATCTGGAACTTATTCAGGATCCTCTAAAGATATTGAGGATGGCTATATTCATTTTTCAGGCCAAGATCAAATTGAGGGCACTCTTCAAAAATATTATAAAGGAGAGCAAAACTTAACATTGCTAAAAATAGAAACTTTAAATTTAGATCATTTAGTTTGGGAACAAGCTTCAGATGGTAATTTTTTTCCTCATTTATATTCTTCACTTGATTTAACTAATGTTGTTGCTGAATATGAAATTATTTTACAAGATGATGGAAATCACAAATTACCAGATAGCTATTAATCTAATCTTTAGATGCGATTTTATTAACCAAAGGTCTTATTAAAGGAGCCATTGTAAAAGCTGCAATTAAAGCAACAGGAAATGCAAACATCCAAGAATAAAGCCATCTTTCAACAAATCCATATGACAGACTTGTATTAACTGCCACAACTACTCCACTCATTATAGCACTCATTCCAAAAGACATAAAAATCATAAACAAAGGTTGTGCATATTTTTTTGAAATCATATCTATTTATCTCCCAACAAGTTTACCATCAAAACACCAGCAATAATTAATGCTAATCCAATTAATGAATATAAATTAGGTGTTTGATTAAATCTAAATACTCCAACAATTACAGTCGCAATAATTGTTAAACCTGCAAATGATGCGTAAGTTATTCCCATTGGAATATTTTTCATTACCATTGAAAGCGCATACATACACATTACAATTGTAATCCCTGTAATAATACTTGGAAAAAAAAGAGTAAATCCTTCGGCACTTTTAGCAAAACTATTTGAAGTTACACCTAAAATAACTGCTAAAACTAAAAATAAATATGAACCAATAAGACTCATAATGTAACTTTAAATGAAATTTGTTCGAATATATATAATTATTTAAGTGACCATTTGATAGCATCTTCCATTCGATCATCTCCCCAAAAAAGTTCATTTTTCACAATAAAAGATGGACTACCAAATATTTTATTTTCTCGTGCTGCATTAGTATTTTCAGAATATTTTTTTTCAATATCGGATGATTTTACTCCAGAAATTATTTCATCCTTATTGAGATTTAATTCTTCACAAACTTCAGAAATACTTGGTTCTATTGCTGGCTCTTTACCTTGTTGAAACCATTTTTTATACGTAGAAATAACAAATTTTTTTCCCCAACCTTTTTCTAATCCAAGAATTGCAATTTGATTAGCTAAATCAAATTCAGATAATGGGTATGGAACAGGTGTTTTTGCAAAAAAACCATATCCTTCTGCACGTCTTTCAATATCCCTCCACATATAATTAACTTTGTTCATCTTATCTTTTGGAAATGGGATATTGTTCATTTCCTTCATAATTGCCCTAACTGAAAATGGTTTCCAATTAAATTCAATTTGATGTTTTTTTTCAACATCAAGTATTCTTGTGACAGATAGATAGGTATAAGTACTTCCTATCGAAAAATAAAAGTCTATACCACTCACTTATTTCGGTATTTTTGTAGCACCTGTTTCAAGTGAAATCATTTTTCCATCTTGATACTTAAATACAGCCATCACTGCTTCTGTGTTTCCATCATTAAATGTAACAAATGCATGTTCAACACCAATTTCCTCATTTTCAAAAAGAACTCTAATTTTATCTCTCTTAATGTCACCACTCATTGCCCACTTTATTACATCTGCTTTACCTAAAACATTACCTGATGCATGCATGGTAAATTTATAATCATCATGTAAAATTTCATTCATCGCTGCTTCATCTTTTGATTCCATAGCAGCATTATACTTTGCTAATATTGACATAGTTATTCTCCTTTTTTATTGTTAATCTTTACAGGTTACTCCAAATAAAGTTTCAAACTTAATTCCTGATTTTTGCGCCATTTGTTTGGCTTCAGGATTATCCATATATTCTCGCATAGCATTTGTATGAGGAATATCAAAAATAGCATGAACTTTATTCGGTTTATCTTCCTCATGTCCAATAAAGATTTTCTTTATACCAGCATTTTCTCTATTGGACGAGTCTCCTAAAATATATATTTTATTAAATATATCCCAATCTTTTACTTCCATATTTAATAATAGTTTTGGCATAGTTTAAGCATTAAAATTTATGACATCATCTGTGCACTCAACAAATTGATGAGGTTCATAGAAATCATTCATAGATTCCAGTTGTTTATTAATTGCATCTGGATCAGTACCTTTCCACCAACAATACATAGTTAAATTATCACCTGGTGTGTTCCAGCTCATTTGACATTTTGCGTTATCACTTGTCATTGCTTTGGTCATATCTTCCATCGACATTGAACCAGTAACTTCTATCATTTTAGCTTTTGCTTCTTTCGATTTAAAAGTGTGCGTTACTATATAGTTTTTCATACTTTTTCTCCTTTATTAAACATTTACTTTTGATAATTCATAAAGATGTACACTTGCTACACATTCTTCATAAATTGCTTTTGCAACTGGATTTTTTCCAGCAACAAATTCTTTCATACCTTCTTCATTGTGAACTGAAACTTTGAACATTACACCACTTTTGTCAGGTTTAATTCCTGGTATAGTTTTTTCTGGATAGGCTACACTTTTTCTAACACCCATCCCTTCCTCAGATGCCATCCAACCCATGAATGTATCAAACTTTCCTTCTTTAAGACTTAAGATAGCCAACATTTCTTTTTCCATTTTTTCTCCTTTGATTTAATTGTTATTATTTTTTATTCACCCCATTTCCCATGAAACTCATAAACTTCTACTGGCTCATCTCCAACTACCCAACCATCATGACCAGGTTCTATTGAATATGCATCACCAGCTTTATAAGTTAATTCTGTTCCATCATCGTGTCTGGCACAAACTGCACCAGCAACTATCACACCAATATGTTTTGCTTTGCAGCTATCTGTACCAACCGTAGGCTTAATATCTTTTGACCACTTCCAGCCAGGTTGTAGCTTTAATCTCATTACTCTTTGATCTCCAACTTTAACAATGTCTATTTGTGCATTTTTAAAGCTTGAGTTCGCTTCGTCCGGTTTATCAAAACTTTTAACTTCAACTGACGCCATTATTCCCCCTTTTTTATTGTAAGTTTACTTATTTAATCATTATTAAGTTTACTATTCTAGAGTTTTACACATTGTTTCTAATATAATGTTTGAACAACTTTATTTACTCTTTCTTTTCCATCAGGGATCAATTCTTCTAAAAAAACATGACATATCTCTGTTTTTGCTTTGTCATATTTTGAGCCATAGTGTTTATCTACAGCTTTATTTACCCCTTCATCCCATTCACTCTCTGGAATACCAACTTCCAAAGCATATTTTTTTAAAACTTTCACAGAGGCCATAGATTTTTCTTTCATACTGTATTCAAAAGTTTCACCAGATGGCAAAAAGTAATTAGCCATGTAGATACCACTACAATCCCAAGCTTTAGTTCTATTAGCATCACTCATTTCTGCATAAGCAGTAAATGAAAAAAAAATACTAATAATTATTAATATTATTTTATTCATAATTTATTATCCTCATATTTAATATTTATACTCACCAGACAATTGGTTCATTGTAGTTGAAAATCCTGGTGCTTTAGACATTAAATTTTGTCTACTTGTAAAACCAGTTCCAGTTATATTTTCATATTTTCCAGTTCCTTTCATAATTATAAAAGTACCTGTTCCACCTGAACCACCAGTTCCTTCTCCTTGATACTTCATATAAACACTTTCACCATCAATTAGATCAAATCTACACATACCAGTTTCATCCGTAAATTTACCAGCTTGTAACGTTAGTCCACCAATGCAGTGCATTGTTGATTTATGAAACATACTATCAGGATTTTCATCTGCTAAACCGGCTATACCATCATAAGTAATTGCCATATCACCTTTGCCTGCATTCATTGCATTAATTTCCCACGCCCCCATACCGCTTACATTAAATTTTCCTGATGTGTGTCCATCAGCAAAAGATAATGAAGAGAACAAGGTTAGTATTATTGTTGTTATTATTATTTTCATGTTATCTCCTTTTTATTTGTTTAATTATTCACTAAAGATAGGTCTAATCTCATCTTCAATAGTTCCTTCTATTGCAACATCTTTTAATTGTTCTTGAAGTTTTTGATATTCAGGATCAGCTGACATATTTGCATCAGCATCATTATCCCCTTCAAACATAGTTCCTATTAAAGTTTCTCTTATTGTTCTAGGGTCTCCACCCATTTGAAATGAGAAATAAACTTCATGGTTAGGGTAATGTTTTTTTCTTACTGTCGCTAAACCTTTTCCAATCTCCATAGCTTTACTTAAGCCATCATCTTTTACTCTCATTGTTCTTGTGTAAATTACTTTCATTGACCTCCTTTAATAATAATAAATGTTATCTTTATAAATATTTTGTTACATATTTGTTAAAAGGTCGTGCGTCATATTTGAATAACATGTATGCAAAAAATTCATTCAATTAAAAATTGAAACATACCTAAAATAGGTTTTTAAAACTTAAAATAGTTTTTTTTGTTCTAAAAATTCACATTAAAATCAATTTGTGATAAGAATTATTTATGATTGATAAATTTAATGGTGTTTTTTATTTAATTGTTTTTTTAGTTCATTTCATTGGAGTGGGTGTTTATGCCTATCAAATGATAATTGGAAATCAAAAATTTAGAAAAAAATTTGAAATAGATGCGTCGGCAGCTACGATTATGAGAATGGCTGGAGCTTTATTTCTTGGCTCATTTTTGATGGCAATTTATATTTTTTTTGTAAGACCAAATGGAGTTGAGGGAACTTGGGCATTTTTTAATTTAGTTTTCGTTCAAAATCTTTGTATTTTAATAGTTAATACTTATTCAATTAAGATTGATAAAACTGGTGTTATGAACGACTCTAATGAAGGAGTTATTGCACCATTAGTTTTTACAATATTAAGTGCAATTCTTATCTATGGATTATCGGATAAAATCCATATTTAAAGCCAACTAGGGTAGGGTAAACCTTTTTTTTCAAGAAAATCTTTATTAAACATTTTTGTTGAGTATTTATCGCTTCGATCACATAGGATCGTAACAATAGTTTTACCAGGACCTAATTCTTTACCAAGTCTTATTGCCCCTGCAATGTTTACTCCACAACTTGTACCTAAGCTTAAACCTTCATTTTTAATTAGATCATAAAGAATAGGTAAAGACTCGTGATCATCTATAGAATATGCATCATCAATTTGAGCTTCTCCAAAATTTTTTGTTATTCTACTTGAACCTATACCCTCTGTAATTGATCCACCTTCAGATTTTAATTCACCGTTTTTAATATAATTATAAAGTGAAGATCCTCTTGGGTCTGATAGATAAATTTTGATATCTTTATTTTTTTCTTTAAGAGCATTGCTTACTCCTGAAATAGTACCACCAGTTCCAGATGAACATATAAAGCCATCTACCCTACCTTCAGTTTGTTCCCAAATTTCTTGTCCTGTATTTTCATAATGACCTTTAGCATTAGCAGTATTATCAAATTGGTTAGCCCAGATTACACCGTTATTATTTGAAGACTTAAGTTCATCTGCTAGTCTTGATGCAACTTTAATATAATTATTATCATCTTTATAAGGTTTTGCTGGAACTAATCTTAATTCTGCACCAAGATTTCTAAGTAAATCTTTTTTTTCTTGAGTTTGATTATCATTCATTACAATGATTGTTTTATAACCCAATGAATTTCCTAATAGCCCCAATCCAATTCCTGTATTTCCAGCAGTACCTTCAACAACTATACCACCTTTTGAAATTAATTTTTTTTCTTGAGCATCTTTTATTAAAGCAATCGCTGCTCTATCTTTTACTGATCCACCTGGATTTAAAAATTCAGCTTTACCATAAATATTACATCCAGTCATTTCAGAAGCTGCTTTAAGTTTTATTAGAGGAGTATTACCAATTGACTCAATAAAATTATTTTTTGTATTTTTCATTATTCTTTTTCTTCATCAGTCACAGCATAAGGTTTAAATCCTTTTGAGGCATCCCCAACTTTCTTTGCTGGAATTCCAGCCATGACAGATTTTTCAGGTACGTTTTTTGTGACTACTGAATTAGATCCAATTAAAGAATTTTTTCCGATAGTAATAGGTCCTAATATTTGAGCCCCAGATCCTACAACGACGTTATCTTCTAACGTTGGATGTCTTTTCATATCTCTTTGGTAATCAGAATTAATACTCGGAGCAATTCCACCTAAAGTTACATTATGATAAATAGTTACATTGTCAGCAATTTTAGATGTTTCACCAATCACAACTCCCATACCATGATCAATGAATAAATTTTTTCCAATATTTGCTTTTGGATGAATTTCAATTCCAGTTAAAAACCTTGAAAATTGTGAAATTATTCGGGCAATCAAGTCAAATTTTGCAACTGAAAAAAAATTAGCAATTCTATGAAAAAAAACTGCTTTTACACCAGGGTAAGTTAAAATTAAACTTATTTTTGATTTTGCTGCAGGATCTCGATTAATTATAGATTGTAAAAATTCATTCATATTTATTTGCTATCTTGATATTTAATTCATGGGTTATATAGTAATTAAATCTATTTATTAAAGGAGAAATTATGTACAAAAACACAAACTGTTTTCATTTAGCAATTCCATGTGGTGATTTGGAAACGGCAAAAAAATTTTATAGTGAAACCTTAGGATGTAGATTATATAATTCTGCTCAAGAATGGGCTGATGTAGATTTTTGGGGAAATGAATTAACTCTTCACGCAAGTGAACATAAACTTGATAACGAAAGACATGACGTTGATATGGGAAATGTTTCAGTTCCACATTTTGGCGTTCATTCATCAAGAAAAGATTTCGATACTTTAAAAAATAGACTTAAAGATAATGGCACTAAATATTACGATGAGCTATATTTAAGATTTAAAGGTACAAAATATGAGCAAGAAACATTTTTTGTAAAAGATCCAAATGAAAATGTTTTAGAAATTAAAACTTTAACAAATAATCCTTACTAGCTTTTCATTATTTTAATGAAAAAAAAAATTGATGCTTATGGTGAAACTTTGTTTCATTTAATGCATTTTCGTAACAGACAGTTCATAGACTCTCAATCAATGATTGGCATTGATTATGAAACATTTATGATCATGTCTTGTATTGGGTCTCATTATATAAAACATAATACGAAAGAGGGAAGTAATTGGGATAGTTTGTGGGAACAAACAAGATCAAAAAAAATTGATAAACTTTATACAGAAAAAAAACTCACTATTTTTGCATTAGCTAATATAATGCAATTACCTAAAGAGACGGTACGGAGAAAAATTGGAATTTTAAGAAAAAAAAAACTTATTAACTATTCAAGAAAAGATGGTTTACTTCCCACAGATAAAGTTGAAGAAGCAATAAAACCTTTTGCAATTAAAGAATTAAATGAACTCTCTCTATTTCTTAAAGCATTAAAAAAACATAATACTCTTAATCAACTTTTAGAATTTAAAGATTAGCTTTCATTTCTCTTTTCAAGCCATATTTATTTATATTGATTAAATAATTATATATTGCTAATTTTTATTATAAATAATATCATACAAAAATCATGCCAGTAAATTATAAAGCCATTGCAAAAAAACTAAAATTTGAAGGAAGAGCATTTATTAATGGAAAATATGTAAATGCAATTGATAGAAAAAAATTTGAAACTATAAATCCCGCTACAGGAGAAAAACTTTGTGCTGTTGCAAAATGTAATCATAAAGATGTTAATTTAGCAGTAAAAGTTTCAAGAAAAGCTTTTAATAGTGGTGTTTGGTCAAGAAGTTCACCCGAACATAGAAAAGAAGTTTTATTAAAATTTGCTGAGTTGCTTAGAAAACATGGAGATGAAAATTCTGTTTTAGAATGTGTTGATACAGGAAAATTAATAGCAGACTGTATCAATGAAGTAGCAAACGATGCGCCAATGCATTTTCAATGGTATGGAGAATTAATTGATAAAGTATTTGGAAAAGTTGGTCCATCAGAGCCATCAATAACAAGTTTAATAGTAAAAGAACCCATTGGAGTTGTAGCTGGAATTGTTCCTTGGAATTTTCCTCTAATGATGGCAGTTTGGAAAATGGCCCCAGCCTTAGCAGCAGGTTGTTCAGTAATTATTAAGCCAGCTGAAGATACTCCACTTACAGCTATAAGAGTTGCTAAAATTGCACAAGAAGCTGGTATACCAGATGGAGTTTTAAATGTATTGCCTGGTTATGGGGATGTTGGTGAAGCTCTTGGTCGACATAAAGATGTTGATGCAGTTTCTTTTACAGGCTCAACTGAAGTTGGTGGTTATTTTCTTAAATATTCAAGTGAAAGTAATTTAAAGCCAGTTGCACTTGAGATGGGAGGAAAAAGTCCATTTATAGTTTTAGAGGATGCTAAAATTAATGATGATTTAATTGACAACGCAATTAATTCAGCTTTTTGGAATGGTGGTCAAAACTGTTCTGCAAATATGAGACAGATTGTTCATAAAAAAGTTAAAGATGAATTTTTAGATAAAGTTTCAAAAAAAGTAAAAAAATTAAAAGTAGGTGATCCATTAAGTTTAAATTCAAACATGGGCTCTATGATTTCAAAAGGACATTTAAAAACTGTTGATGGATATATTCAAAAAGGAATTGATGAAGGTGCAAAACTTTTATTTGGTGGAGTTTCAGATAATAGGCAAAAAGGATTTTATGCAAAACCAACTTTATTTGATGGGTTAAAAGAAAATATGACTATTGCGCAAGAGGAAATTTTTGGTCCTGTACTTGGTATTCTAACAGTTAAAAATGATGAAGAAGCTTTAAAAGTTGCAAGTAATTCAAAATATGGATTACATGCTAGCGTATTTACCCAAGATATTGATAGAGCTTTCCATCTTGCAAAAAGTCTCCCCTGTGGAACAGTATCAGTTAACACTTTCTCTGAAGGAGATATTAAAACACCATTTGGAGGCTATAAACAATCTGGATCATTATCTAGAGATCAAGGAACTGAAGCACTTAATTCTTTTCTTCAAACAAAAACTATTTGGATTAGCCACTCATAAGTATATAATTTCTTAATGGACTTTAACCATTTTTTAACAAGTTATATGCCAAATCCAAATGTTGGTTCAAAAGTGCATTTCCAAAATATGATCGAACAATCTATTTTGGCAGAAAAACTTGGTTATAAAAAAGTATCTATACCAGAGCATCATTTAATCAACTTACTAATGATGCCATCACCATTACAAATGGCAGTAAAAATAGCTTCATTAACAAAAAATATTTCAATTTCAACTAGTGTAGCAGTTTTACCTCTGCATGATATGAGAACATATGCTGGTGAAGTTTCAACAGCAGATATTTTAACTGATGGAAGATTAATCCTTGGTGTTGCAAGAGGAGCATTTCCATGGGAAATGAAAAGATTAGGTACACCCATTGAGCAATCAAAAGAAAAGTTTACCGAGTCTTTAGAAGTTCTTCAAAAGCTACTTAGTGAGGAAGAAGTTTCTTTTAGTGGCAAATATTATGATTTTGAATCTTTAACAATTATGCCGAGACCAATTACACAACCTATCCCAATTATGATAGCCGCAATGGATCCTAAAAGTATTAAAAATGCTGCATTGAGAGGGTTTCATGTTCAATCAACGGTGCTTTCTGGAACAAGAGAACTTTTGATGGAAAGGGTTAATGCATTTAGAGATGGATGTGAAGAATTAGGTGAAAAAGGAAAATTACTAAAACTTTCTATGCAAAGAATGATGTTTGTTGCAAAAGACGAAAAAGATGCAGAGATAAAAAATAAGCTTGCTTATGAATACTATAAACGTTTTGATAATATGTTTACAGGACCAGGAAAAGTTAAAAATGGAAACATAATTCCATTACCTAGAAAACAAAGTTTTGAAGAAATGAAGGATAATTTACTTATTTGTCCTATAAATGAATTGATTGATAAATTAAGTATCTATGCAGAGGCTGGAGTAGATGAATTTATAATAAGCTCAAGTTTTGGACAGGAACAAAATGAAACTATAGAGTCAATGCATAAAATTAGCGAAGAGATAATTCCATATTTTAAAAATTCAAAAAATCAAGTTGCCTAAAATTTAATGTCAGAAGCAATAGATTGTGATTATTCAATTCAAGGTTCTGGACCAGCTTTATTTTTGTCTCACGGGATAGGAGCAGCAAAGAATGCATGGCGTTTTCTCCTACCAGAATTGTCAAAACATTTTACGGTAGTTACTTATGATCTTAGAGGCCATGGAAAATCTCCAGTTACAAATAAAAATTTTACTTTAGATGATTTAGTTTTAGATCTAGAAAAGATAAGAGAAAAAACAAAAATTGATAAAGCCCATTTTGCCGGTCATTCATTAGGAGGAATGATAGCTCCCGCATACTCAATAAAATTTCCAAATAGAGTTTTGTCAGTTGGATTACTTTCAACTGTAGCAGGTCGATCTGATGTTGATAAAAACAACGTATTAAAAATAATTAGCGAAATGGAAACAACAAGTGTTGAACAAACATTACAAAAACTTACTACTCGTTGGTTTACAGATGAGTTTATCAAAGAAAATCCAGATTTAGTCAAAATAAGATTAAAACAAGTAATTGATACAGATTCTGAAGTTTTTTTAAATGTTTTTAAAATCTATGCAAATACGGAAATGATTACTTGGCTAAAGAATATATCTAAACCATGTTTATTAATGACTGGTGAAAATGATTTAGGTTGCAGCCCTGATCATAATAAAAGAATGGCAAATGAAATTTTGAATTCAAAATTAGTCATTCTTCCCAAATACAAACATTCATTTCTCATTGAAGCTCCAAAAGAAGTTGCAAAAAATTTAATTGAATTTATTAAAAGTATCTAAAATTTCTTATTATTTTTAGAATTCAAATTTAAAATAATATTTTTGATTAGAAATATTCATTTTTGTAGTTAATAAATTACGTAAAATTTAGTTTATTTGAAGTCATAATATCACATAGATTATTTAAAATTAGTATCCAATTATAAAAGTATGTTCGATTTAGAAAAACACTATAAACCTCAGAATAAAAGTGATCATATAGCTTTAACTTTTACAAAATTTTTGCGCTATATAGCTGACACTTTTTTTAAAAAAAAGTATGGTCATAGAGCAGTAGTATTGGAAACTGTAGCAGCTGTTCCTGGCATGGTAGCTGGTATGTTTACGCACTTAAGATCTTTAAGAAAAATGGAAGATGACAGAGGATGGATAAAAATTCTTTTAGAAGAAGCTGAGAATGAAAGAATGCATCTAATGACATTTATTCAAGTTGCTAAACCAACATCTTTAGAGAGATTTATAATTATAATAGCACAATTTTTATTTATAATTATGTATTCAATAATTTATTTAGTATCACAAAGAACAGCGCACAGAATAGTAGGTTATTTTGAAGAAGAAGCAGTTTTCAGTTATACAGAGTATTTAAAAGAATTAGAATCTGGAAGAATAGATGATCAGCCTGCGCCTAAAATTGCAATCGATTATTGGAATTTACCACTTCACTCAACATTAAAAGATGTTGTTAGAGTAGTAAGAGATGATGAGGCTGGACATAGAGATGTGAACCATAGTTTTGCGAGAATATTAAATGAAAAATTATTAAAAAAAAAACAATCTTCTAATAAAAAAGAAGATAGAACTTTTGGCTTAAAATAGAAATTAAATTCCATCAGATTAATACTAATAACATTAGTTAATATAGAAAATTAATACTCATTTTCTTTGACTCATCCTCACTAATTTAGTTTAATTAAATCTAAATAAACAAAGGGGAAATAATGAAAATAATTAAAACTACACTTGTAGCTGCATTAATTTCAATTTTTGCTACTTTCTCATCTTTTGCTGAGAAAGTTAAAATTGGAGATCCAGGTTGGACAGGTGCTACAGCTATTGCAAACTTATTAGCAGCAGTTGTCACAGATAAAATGGGTGGGGAAGCAGAACTTGTTCCTGGTAACAACACTGCAATCTATGGTGCAATAGATAGAAGCAAAGGTGAAATTGAAGTTCATCCTGATATCTGGTTACCAAATCAACAAGCTTATACAAATGATTTAGTTCCAAAAGGAACTTTAAAATTAAGCAGCAAACCTTATGAAGGAAATCAAGGTTATTGTGTTTCACAACAATTTGCGAAAAAAATGAATATTACTGCAATCGAAGATTTAGGAAGACCTGAAGTTGTTAAAGCTATGGATAGTGATGGCAATGGTAAAGGTGAGTTCTGGATTGGTGCAGATGGTTGGGCTTCAGCTAATGTTAACCAAGTTAAATTAAGAGACTATGGTTTATATGATGCAGGCATTGAACCAATCAGAGCAGCAGAAGCAGTTAAGAATGCAAGAGTACTTGACTCTATTAAAAAAGGTGAAGGGTATGCATTTTATTGTTACAAGCCACATGCAATTTGGGGAATGGCTGATGTAGTTATGTTGGAAGAACCAAAATTTGATCCAGCTAAATACAAAATGGTTCAACCTAAAGAGGATGCTGACTGGTATAACAAGTCTTATGTAGCTTCAAAAGATGCTCTTAAAAAAATTCAAATTGGATGGGGAACATCTTTAGAGGGTAAATCACCAGCAATTGTAGAATTCTTTAAGAATTTTCAGTTAACAGCAGATGATGTTTCATCAATGGCATATGCAATTTCAGTTGAGAAAAAAGATCCAGCTACTGTTGCAAGAGCATGGATGGAAGCTAACAAATCAACTGTTGATGGCTGGTTAGGACTTTAGTCTAAATTAAATCATTTATACTCGGCAATTAATTATTGCCGAGTATATTTTCCTATATAAAAAAAAATGGATTCATCGAGTTCAGCTATTAAAATAGAAAATGTTTGGAAAGTGTTTGGTAACACCTCCAAAGAAGCTATGGATGCAATCCAAAACCAACAAATTTCAAAAAATGAGGCTTTAGAAAAATATAATTCTGTAATTGGAGTTTCAGACGTTTCTTTTGAGGTAAATCAAGGAGAGATATTTTGTGTAATGGGTCTTTCAGGTAGTGGTAAATCAACATTAGTAAGGCATATTAATAGACTTCTAGAGCCAACTTCAGGAAAAATTTTTATCAAGGGTCAAGATGTAATGACACTTGATAGGGAAAATTTACAGGAATTGAGAAACAAAAAAATAGGAATGGTTTTTCAAAACTTTGCTTTAATGCCTCATAGATCTGTAGTGGATAATATAGCTATGCCACTTGAGATAAGAGGAATAAGTAAAAATGATAGACTTGATGCTGCGAATAAAATTTTAGATATTGTTGAATTACAAGGTTGGGGAAATAAATTTGCTCACGAATTATCTGGAGGAATGCAGCAAAGAGTTGGACTTGCGAGAGCACTAGCTGCTGATCCTGATTTCCTTTTAATGGATGAGCCTTTTAGTGCATTAGACCCTTTAATTAGAAGACAACTTCAAACTGAATTTATTAAACTTTCTAAACAAATGCAGAAAACAACCGTTTTTATCACTCATGATCTGGATGAAGCTGTCAGAGTTGGTCATAGAATTGCTATTATGAGAGATGGCAAAGTAATTCAAATAGGTACGCCTGAAGAGATTGTAGTTAATCCTGCTGATGATTATGTGGCAGATTTTGTTAAAGGCATATCAAGATTAAAAGTTGTTCAAGCAAAATCTATCATGCAATCTTTAGAGGGCTATGAAAATAAAAATGGAAAATTACCTAACGATTTAGAAGTTGTTGATGAACATGATTTATTAAGCAAACTTATAGAAACTTCAGCATCAAAAGATAAACCAATTTTAGTTAATAATAGTGAAAACAATACTATTGGTGTTATTTCACAATCAAGACTTTTAAAGGCAGTAATTGAGGGTGGTGATGGAGAATAAACAAAATAATAATCCATCAAGATCAGAATTAATAACAGATTTCGTTAAGACAAATTCTAATTATTATATTAAGCAATTTCAGCAAATTGGAAGCAAACCTACATTTTCTTTTTCATTTAATTTTTATGCTGCAATTCTAGGACCTATTTGGTTTGGAATGAGAAATATTTGGAATTGGGCATTAACTTTTTTAATTATTGAGACTTTTTCAGTAGTACAAATTATTAGAGGTATGTTTGGAAATATTACTGCAGAAGCAGTACAAAAAATTGAACAAGTTCAATCGACCATTGCTTTTAGAAATAAACAACTGGAGGCAGCTATTACAAATAATCCTGATAAAGTTGATGTTTATAAGAGAAATATTAAATCTCTTGAAGATGCTATGCAAGGATATATTGATGAAGTAAGTAGAATTGAGGCTTCGGCTATTTGGATCACTACCTTTGGAATTATTTTATTAATCTCAATTAAAGTAGTTCAGGGAATTCTTGCAAATTCTAAATTAGAAAAGAGATATTCTGAGTGGCTATCAGATAAAACAATTAGTCCTGGTATGCAGACTAAGAATTATATTTTAAGTACTGTTTTTACATCTGTAGTAATGTTTTTTTCAGTAGTTCATTATAGTTTCCCTGGTTTGATTGTAATTATGAATGAATTTCCAACACATCCAGATATTAGATTAACATCCATAGCATGGGTTGAAAAAATATTTAATTATGCTGTTTTAAAAGGAGATGCGTTATTTACAGCTATTACAATTGGTATTAGGTCAGTTTTAGACTTTTTAGAATTATTGTTTGTTAAAACACCATGGATAGTAATTATTACAGCAATAGTAACATTAACAGGATTATCTGCTGGTCCTAGAGCTGCAATATATTCAGCTGGATTTTTATGTTACATGGGATTTTTAGGTTTTTGGGTTAAAGCAATGACTACTCTAGCTTTACTTGGAACAGCTGCAATTTTAAGTATTGCAATAGGTATTCCACTTGGAATTTTTTGTGCAAGACGTCAAAGATTTTATTCAATGATAAGACCCATTATGGATTTTATGCAAACAATGCCAGCATTTGTTTTTATGATACCTGTCATTGCTTTTTTTGGGACTGGAAAAGTTGCTGCTGTAATAATTACTATGATTTTTGGAGGAACACCTGTTGTTAGATTGACAGTGCTTGGATTAAGAGGAGTTCCAGAAACAATAAGAGAAGCAGCTATAGCATATGGAGCAAGTAAATGGTATTTGCTTAGAAAAGTTGATTTACCACTTGCAACTCCATCCATATTAGCAGGAGTTAATCAAACAGTAATGTTAAGTTTAGCAATGGTTGTTGTTGCATCTTTAATTGGGGCAAAAGGATTGGGTCAAGATGTTCTTGAAGCTCTACAATACGCAAATGTTGGCCAAGGTATTCTAGCTGGTGTAGCTATTTTATTTGTAGCTTTAATTTTAGATAGGGTTGTTCAAGGTAAAAAAAGAGTTTAATAAAACCTAATGGAATATCTAATATTGGGTTTCTTTACTGGTTTAAGTTTAATCTTAGCAATAGGTGCTCAAAATATTTTTGTTATAGAACAAGGATTAAAGAAACAGCACATATTTTTAGTTTGTTTAGTTTGCTCATTATCTGATCTAATATTAATTTTTTTAGGAATATTTTTATTTCATTATTTTATTCAATATTTTAATTCAATAATTGAATTAACATTAAATATTCTTTTAATAATTTTTTTACTTCATTTCATCTATTCAAAAATAAAGATTTATAACTCAAGTATAAAATTAAATGATCAATCACAAGCTATTTCAAAGTTAAACATTTTATTAAAGACACTTGGGTTCACTTATCTTAATCCTCATGTATATTCAGACACAGTTTTTTTTCTTGGTAACTTCTCAAAAAATTTTTTGATAAATGAAAAGATAAATTTTGGCCTAGGAGCTGCGATTGCTTCTTTTTTATTCTTTTTTTTAATTGGATATTTATCTAAATATTTTTCAAAGTTTGCAGAAAATGATAAAGTTTGGAAAATTATAAATACGTTTATAATTATTTTTATGAGCCTTTTAACTTTATTTATATTTTTGGATACTTTTATTAGTTAGAAAAACCATATTTTCTCAATCTTACATCACCAGTTCTTGCATGAGCCTCCATTCCTTCGTATCTGGAAATTCTTGCACAAGCAGCACCTACAGTTTTTGTAGACTCTTTTGTCATTCTTTGAAAACTTAATGTTTTAATAAATTTTCCAACAAATAATCCTCCTGTATATCTACCTGCACCTTTGGTTGGTAGAATATGATTGGTTCCTGAACATTTATCTCCGTAAGCAACTGTAGTTTCTTCACCAATAAATAATGAACCATAGTTCTTTAACCTTTTATGAAACCAATCTAAGTTTTCAGTTTGAACTTCTAAATGTTCTGGTGCATATTCATCACTAATTCGAGCTATTTCTTCATCGGTATCGCAAAGTATGACCTCACCATAATCTCTCCAAGCAGCTTCTGCGCTAGTTCTTGGAACTTCAGGTAATTCAGCTATTAATTCTGGAACTCTTTTCATTACTTCACCAGCAACTCTTTTACTAGTCGTATATAACCATGCAGGTGAATTATAACCATGTTCTGCTTGACCAACTAAATCCACAGCAACCATTTCTGTATCAGCTTTATCATCTGCAATTACAGCAATTTCTGTAGGACCTGCAAATAAATCAATTCCAACTTTTCCAAATAAAATTCTTTTAGCTTCAGCAACAAATTGATTTCCTGGACCAACTAAAATATCTGCAGGAGGATTATTAAATAATCCATTGGTCATTGCTGCAATACCAGGAACACCACCTAAATTTAATATAACATCTGCACCACATAGGTCAGCAGTGTAGATAATTGTTGGATGTGCTCCAACTGCCTCTTTAGGAGGACTACAAGCTATTACATTTTTTACACCAGCAACTTTTGCAGTTGTTACACTCATTACAGCTGAAGCAATGTGCGCATATCTACCACCAGGTATATAACAGCCTGCTGTATTAACAGGGATTAGTTTTTGACCAGCAAAAAGTCCAGGTGAAAGTTCAACCTCAAAATCTTGACCATAGTTTTTTAATTGTGCTTCTGCAAATTTTCTAACTCTATCGTAAGAAAATTGAATATCATCTTTAGTTTTTTGATCTAAACTTTTTTTAATTTCTTCAATTTTTTCTTTGGAAACAATAATTTCACCATCATATTTATCAAACTTTTTTGTAAGATCGATACAAGCTTGTTCTTTATTATCTTCTATATCTTTTAATAACCCTTTCACTATTTCTGTAGTTTGAGTGTCATCTGTTGAAGATGTCTTTGGTGATTTTTTTAGATATTGTATTGCCATTAATTGATTTTTTATTTTGTGATACTCTTAATAAAGTATAAAATGTTTTAATTCAATAATTTTAAAATAAAATCTATAAGAAAAATTTTCGTTAACAAAACACAAAATTATAACAAGAAATATAAGCCCATATAATCAAAAAATTTCATTATCTAATTTAGAATTAATCTAAAGCAACTACAGCTGCTGCAATTGATGCTAATCTTGCCTGTGCCTCATCAGATCTACTTGTAATTACCACAGGAACTTTTCCACCAACAACAACTCCAGCGGCACATGCTCCCATAAAGTAAATCATCATTTTAACTAACGCATTACCAGTTTCAACGCTTGGAACCAAAAGTACATCTGCCTCTCCTGCAACAATATTTTTAATTCCCTTAATTCCGGCAGATTTTTTTGAAATACTATTATCAAAAGCAAGTGGTCCAAAAACATCAGCCTCTAAATTATCTTTCTTTGCTAATTTGGTTAATTCCGCAGCATCTAACGAACTCGGGACACTATCTAAAACTTCTTCTGTTGCTGATAATACTGCTATTTTTGGTCTTGATATTCCTATTCTATTAGAAAAGTTTATTACATTTCTAAGAATATGCATTTTTGTATTAATATTGGGCAGAACATTTAAGGCACCATCAGTAATAATTAAAGGTTTATCGTCTTTTTCAATTGTCATATGCCATATATGACTTAATCTAGTTTTACCTAATAGATCATATTCTCTTTTAAGAACCTCTTTCATTAATATGTCAGTATGGATATGACCTTTAACAATTATTTTAATTTTACCTTCACTTGCAAGTTTTGCAGCTATTTTTGCAGTATTATTTTCTACAGGTTCGTCGATGATTTCGTATTGAGAAATGTCCCATTGTAAATCATCCGCACTCTTCAAAATTTCTTTTTTATCTCCAATAAAAATTGGCTCAATTAAATTTTCATTAACAGCATCTTGTACTGATAGCATAGGCAACGGTTTTCCAGCATTGACAACTGCAACTTTCACACCTTTTTTTTTATGAGCTACATCTAAAAGGTTGTTAGGACAGGTAATTTCTTTATTTGAAAGCATGAACAATGATTATAAATAAT
Organism: uncultured Pelagibacteraceae bacterium; assembly: GCA_902514755.1. GTDB lineage: Bacteria > Pseudomonadota > Alphaproteobacteria > Pelagibacterales > Pelagibacteraceae > Pelagibacter. The sequence goes on along the minus strand of CABXRY010000007.1, from coordinate 4,524 downwards.
ATTTAAAATGTATATAGTAGTTTTTGTAATTATTGTTAATAAAATAAGTCAAAATGATTAAAGAATTTAGAATTAATGTATCAGAAAAACAAATTTCTAACATATATAATAAAGTTAAGAATTACCCATGGCAATCTATTGAAGACATGGATGGGTGGATACATGGAACTAATAAAAGATATTTAAAAGAAATTTGTAAATATTGGATTTCAGAATTTGATTGGAAAAAACAAGAAGAATTAATCAATAGTTTTTCTAATTTCAAAACAAATATAGATGGTATTGATATTCATTTTATTGAAGAAGAGGGAAGTGGAATAAATCCTAAACCATTATTATTAATGCATGGATGGCCTGGATCAATTGTTGAGTTTTTAGAAATTATTAAACCGTTAGCCCATCCTGAAGAATTTGGAGGTAATATTGAAGATGCCTTTACAGTTATAGCACCTTCGTTACCTGGATTTGGTTTTTCTGATGCTCCAAAAAATCCAATGGGTCCAAGAAAAATTGCAAATATAATGAATAAGATGATGACTGAAAATTTAAATTATAAAAAATATTTTGCCCAAGGAGGCGATTGGGGTGCTACTATAGCTAATTGGTTAGGATATGATCATTATGAAAATTGTATTGCAATGCATATCAATTGTTTGACGATGAGGCATCCTGATGGTCCACAAACAAATGAGGAAAAAAAATGGTTAATTGATTTTGATAATGATCAAATCATTCAAGATGGATACAGAACTCAACAAGCAACTAAACCACAAACATTAAGTTATGCGATGGTTGATAGTCCAGTGGGAATTGCTGCGTGGATTATTGAAAAGTTGCATGGATGGTCAGACTTAAAAAATAATGATATTGAGAGCGCTCATTCAAAAGATACATTGTTAGCAAATATTATGGTTTATATTTTAACCAATACTTTCAATACAGCTGCTTGGATTTATTTTGGAAGAAGAGAAGAAGGTGGGCGTTATTTCCCTAAGGATTTTAAAAAGATTAGTATTCCAACTGGTATAGCAATGTTCCCAAAAGAAATGTCAGCTTGGCCACCGAAATCCTATATTGAAAAAATTTTTAACATAAAACAAGTTAGTGAAATGCAAGAAGGTGGACACTTCCCAGCATTAGAAAAACCTAGACTTTTAATTGAAGATGTTAGAAAATTCTTTAGGAATTTATAATACAAATTTAAAGGTAAGTAAGTATGGAGATCGTTACAAAAATTGCTCCAATTGTATTGGCGATAATTATGCTAGGATTAGGTCTTGGATTATCGATTAAAGATTTTACAAGAATTTTAAGAAACCCTGGGGATTTTTTTGTTGGTTTTATTTCTCAATTATTAATTCTACCGATTATTGCTTTAGGGGTGGCTTTGATATTAAATTTATCTGCACCATTAGCAGTTGGCTTGATGATTATTGCTGCTGCGCCAGGGGGAGTTACTTCAAACGTTCTAACAAAATTTGCAGATGGAGATGTCGCTCTTTCCATTTCTTTAACGGCTATTGTAAGCTTGATTAGCATTATATCTGTTCCACTCGTTGTAATAAATTCAGCTAACTTTTTAGGAGTTGAAATTGCAAAAGATATTTCAATAATTGGTATAGCTTTAAAGATGGCATTAGTAGTTACTGTCCCAGTAATTCTTGGTATGGTTATAAGGGGTTTTGCTGAAAACTTTATTTTATCTAAGATTAATATAATTAATAAATTAACTGGTTGGTTATTTATAGTTGTCTTTGCAGCAATTTGGATTGAAGAAAAAGATAATATTTTGACTTATCTTCTAGAAGCAGGTTTGGCAGTTTTTATATTAAATGTATTAATGATGGCAATAGCATACTTTATCGCAAAAAAATTTGTTTCTGGAATACCACAGCAAAAATGTATTGCTTTAGAATGTGGGTTACAAAATGGCACGCTAGCAGTGTTTGTTGCAACATTAATTTTTGATGATATTACATATGTTATCCCTACGGGTGCTTATGCTCTTTTAATGTATATAACAGGTTTTATATTTATATATATTTTAAGAAAATCTAATTAGAATTAATCACTTTAATTTGATTGAATACTCTAAAAATAAAATTACTCAAACTGATCATGTTTTGATTTTGTAAATTTATACTTCTTTTATAAGCATTACCTTTTATATCTATAGATATTAATTTTTTATTATTTATATGAAGGAAATTATTCTTGATTAAATATTTTAATTTTCTGACTACTGTTGGTCTTGGAATGCCTGTTATATCAGAAATAGACATGGCATTTAAACCTTTATTATCAGAACTCATTACTAACTTTTGATATGATTTTAAATTTAGATCTTTAATTTTAAAGTCTTTGTTATGAGATGCGTTAAGCATAACCAAAATTCCAATACAAAATGTTTCTAAATCAGTTACTTCTTTTCTCCATCGATTTGTAAAAATGAATAAAAATTTATAAAATTGATACCAACAAAAAGAAAAATTGTTTTTAATTGAAGCTGAAATATCATTAATTTCAATTACTTTTTCCCCTATTTTTGTTTTTTTTAATAATTTATTAAATTTATATAATAAAATAGTTAAATCTTTTAATGTGTCTATTGCCTGAGCTGCATAAAATGCAGATCTATCAACAAATATTTTTTTACCTGTTTTTTTAATAACACCTTTTTTTTCTAATTCTAAAACTTTTCTTCTTACACTTTCTTTCGGTATATTTAGGTCTTTTGATATATCGGTGATATTAATTTTTTCAATTTCCACTGTTTTATCTCTATAAAAAGTATCGTAATCAATTATTAATCCATTTCTTCTAAAAAAAATTAAGTCTTTATTAATCAAATAGATAATAATTATAAACTTATCAATATCGTGATAGTGTTTGTATGCTCTTATAAGCCAATTACTTATGAAAGAGTAATAATATGGCGCAAGCTTACTAAAATTTTTTTCAATAGTTTTAAAAATTATTTTTTCATCAATTTGAGAAGAAATACTGGGTAATGATTTTGTCATAAAAAAACCCAATATGAACATCTGTTAAAGCTATGTCAACCCAATATGGACATTTGTCTCATTTAAATATTTAAATTCTGTGGTTTATTACGGTTATGAGTAATGAAAGTTTAAATAGAACATCTAAAAATTTTGAGACCCCAACTATAAATTTAGATGTTCTAAAGCATAAAAAAGAAATTCAAAAATCAAGAAAAGTTTGTTTTAATAAACTTAGCCACAAGCTACATATTTCTCAAAAAAAGGACAAATTAAGAAACACTGTAATTATCTGTTCAGTTTTTTTATCAATAGGTTTACTAGGATTTATTGTCGGTTAGAAACTCTTTAAATTTTCTAAATCCTTTTTAATCAAATCTGAAATAGATATTTTTTTATTCAAATTATTTTTATAACGATTAAATTTATTTTGTCCTGGATACATTATTTCTTTGATACCTTTTATTTTTGGAAGTTTTTTTATCATTTTAATATTATCTTTTATTCTTTGATTATAATTTTTTTGAAATAAGTTTGCTTTAAAAGTTATAAATAAGTGACCAATATTTTGTGGACCTGTAAAATCATCAAAAGGATCTTTAACACGTCCTGCATGATTTCCACCAGTTAATACTCCACTTAAAATATCAACCATCCAGGCAAGACCAGATCCTCTAAAACCAGCTATTGGAAGCTGAACTCCAGATAATGCTTTTTTTGCATCTGTTGTAGGTTTTCCAAATTTATCTAAAGCAACACCTTCAGGAATCTTTTGATTATTTCTTGCTGCAACTCTTATTTTACCTCTGTTAATTACTGATATAGATGTATCTAATATAAAAGGTATTTTTGATCCTGTTGGAGTTCCAAAACAAATAGGATTAGTACCAAATAAACTTTTTAATGCACCATGAGGCGCTACAGCTGGTGGAGCATTTGTATAAATCATTGTGATTAAATTTTTTTTAACAGCTTGCTCTGCGTAATAACCTGATAATCCATAATGACCACTATTTTTAACAGCAACCATTCCAATTCCTGTTTTTTTTGCATTTTTAATAGCCGTTTTAATTCCAATGTCTGCTGCAACAAAACCTATACTATTATTTGCATCAAGGTGAGAAATTGATTGAGATATTCTTTTTATTTTAATTTTAGGTTTTGGATTGATTACTTTTTTAGAAATACGATCACAGTACATTTTAAGTCTTGATAAACCATGTCCGTATGCACCGACTAATTCTGCATTAATTAATGCATTAGCTGAAATTTGAGCATGATCTTTGCTAAGACCAAATTTTTGGAAAATTTTTATAATTTCTTGTGTTAAAATAGGTGTTTTCATAATTACCCTTTGCCACGCCATGGAATATATTTGTCTATAAGTTTTCTTAAAGTTACATCAAATAATAATCCCAGCAGTCCCATGATAAATATCGTTATCCAAATAACTTCATATTGGAAGTATTTTTTAGCTACATTTTCCACAAAACCTATACCTGTTGTTCCTGCTAAAAATTCA
>CABXRY010000006.1 GCA_902514755.1 uncultured Pelagibacteraceae bacterium | reverse complement strand
TGACAAGGTGATTTAGTATCGATTGGACTCAAACTTCCGTGAGTATAATAATCCTCAGCAATTTTCATAAAAGTATAAGCATCCGTTCCTCCACGGGCATTTACTGATGAAATTATTTTATTAATTTGGGCAGCACCATCTTTATGAACTCTCACTTTTAAACAGTTTTGAGTATCACAAGGTTTAGCAGAACCAGTTGTGATATTTCCTGACCAAGAACTAAATCCAGGTGGCCATTGTCTAGAACTCCAACTACTTGACCAATATCCAAAGCCAAAATTTACTCCTGATGTTAAATTAGAATCTGTAACGATTGCTTTAATAGCGGCGTGTGCTGCAGCCATTCTTGTCGTAGCAGCGACACCACCTTTATCTTTAATAAAGACACCGTCACTATCAAATACTTGAATTTTTTTTGCGTTATATCCTGATACAATTAATCGATCATTATCATCGTCATAATGAATACCCCATGGATAATAAAAGTAATTTTGAGTTGCAGTTGAAGTTTTATTGTATCCATACCTTCCTTTTTGCCAATTAATAGTTCGACCTGTACCATTAGAATTTACAGTTATTTTATATATTGAATTTCGTCCTCTCGACATGAAATATAATTCATTTGGATTGGTAGGGTGGGCAGTCATACCGTAGCCATACGACATACTTGAGTCGTAATAATTTTTTACACTTGTTGGACAAAGGTTGGACCCTGAGCTTGTCAGCGTTCCTCTATACATTCTATAGCTATAATGACTATACAAATAGCTTCCACTACCTGTTATTGTGTAAGAATATCTCCATTCATTTCTATTAGTGCCTGAACAAATTTTACTAGCGCCATTACTTATATTTAAAGTAAACAAACCACGATTGGTTGAAGCATACAAATGTCCATTATGAATATCTATTGATCTTGGATAAGCATAAGTGTGACCTGGGGTAATACTGCCTAAGCAAGCTCCATCAGAAACTCTAATTTTTCTAATTCTTCGATCATAATAACTACTTACGTAAATAATACCGTTATGAACTTTAATTCCATAAGGATAATAAGTTCTACAAGATCCACTTCTTCCAACAGTTCCATTGCTTCCCCATGAAGTGTCGTTAGACATATCAGAGTAGTTATATTTTTTAACACCATAAGTAGAATATTGTGCTACATAAATATTTCCAGAACTATCGGTTGCAGATGCGTACATGTAATTAAGCCCTTGAGCATTTCTCATTCTCCAACCCATACTTCCAGATTTATCTAACAATATTAAAAGGTTTGAGGGAACGTCTGCTTGTGTTCCTGTTCCAGGAGGTAAAATTTTTGAACTTACGTTTGTTGAAACAAAACTAAAAAATAAAACTAAAGTAGATATTATAAATTTTATTTTCATTAATTTTCCTTAGGTCCTGTATCCATTTCTTCTTCAGCTTTGTTATAAATCTCACCAAGCAATTGATCATATTCATCGGTTGAAATATAAAGTTGCTCATTGATCATTTTGTCTTCAACTAATTTTTGATAAACTACATAATAATTATTTTTCTCAAACACTTCAAAACCAACATAAGCTTTTGGGTTTTGACCCGTATCAAAATCTCCATAAACTCTTTTCGCATATTTCATTAAAGTTAATTTTTCTGAAGCTGAATTTTTTTCATCATTTAAAACAATTAAATTAATTGCTGCTAATTTTTCATTTAAGAAACGATATTCAATTGCAATATCTTTTAAATTTTGATTGGGACACACATCATCAGCTGAAACTGGAATAAATGAAAGTTCCTCGAACATTTCTGGCATTGGCGGACCATATTTATCTAAAACTCTTGAAGCATCATCACCAAAATCTAAATCAAATTTACAAGCTGCATTTGCAGAAATGCTTATTAAAGAGATGAATAAAATAAGTATAATTTTTTTCATTTTAATTCAATCATCATAATAATTTTTTAATTATTGGTCTATTATTTTAATAGTCATTATAGGTCACATAAAACTCTAGTTTTTTGGAACAACCACCACACTTTCTAGAGAAACAATCATCTTATTTTTGTCACCATCTTCACCATATATGCCGCAGGAATAAATTCGATAAGCTAAACCGTTTTTAGAGGCATCGGTTGCAGTTGATTTAATACTGGATCCAACTAATTGCACGTTAGCAGCTCCAATTCTTTCAATGAAGTATTCGTAATAAAATTTTTTCATTCTGGTAGCTTCTAATTTTTCTTCAGCAGTGCCTCCTGATGCAAAAGAGTTTTCCAGAAGTACACCTACATTCATGCTGCGAGCAACATTTAAATTATTCTCGTCTTTAATTACATAAAAATCATCTTTATCGATATCTTTAAAACTTTTAAAACAAGTATCCGATGTATCTAAAAATTTTTTTGATCTTTTTTTAGTGCTAGTTAATCTGTAATCAAATTTACCTTTTTTGGAGTAATTTTTTGGATCCATATCTCCTGTAAACTTTTTAGTATTTTTTTCTGGCAAATTACTTTTTGCTAAATTTCTTGCATTAGTCGATGAGTCCCAAGGCCCATTTTTTTGATTTAAAATATATTGTTCACCATCCAAAAGTCCCATTTCAGCTGCATAAAAAGTTTGTTGGTATTGGTCACTGTCATTATTCCCTTGGTGGTCGCCTGATGCAATTAATATTAAAGCACCACCCATTAATGACATTGCTAATAAAAGCACTAATGCTAAAACCATTGCAAAACCTTTTTGGTTTTTAATCATTGTAACCCCATATTCCTTGTATGAGCAGAAACAATAATTTGTTCTCTCAAAAATCTATCATTAAATTGTTTAGAACTTTTTTTTCCTAAAGATAAACTTTCAAATGATTTATCTTTTTTATAAAATTGACTTTGTGATCTAAACGACATCATTATATCAACTACCTTAATTTTATTACTACCTGTTAAAGTAGTTGGTGCTGGATCAATTATCTTTCCCTTTTCATCAATTGGAAGCAGAATGAAATCTTGGACGTGATCAACAATCATTTCATCTTTATAAATTAAATCATCAGTAGAAGTTGCAGGAGCTACCCAATTACTTCCACTCCATTTACTTTTTGATTTAAAAATTGCAAATGCATTTATTTTTAATTTTGTTTTTTTATCAACAATGTTAGAAGCTTTGCATTCATAAGTAATTTTATAAGTTGTGTATTCATATGTTTTAGGAGAGGATCCAGGTTTTACTCTTCGATCAGAGTACATGATATCAAGTTTATCACATCCAGTTCCAGAGGCTTTAGTGATATAAATCGGAACATAATTTGTTGGTGTTTTGCTAATATCATCAAAATATTTAAAGCCAGCCAGTCTAATGTCTTTTACAATCATTCCTAAAATATTTCGACCAGTTTGACTAATCTTTGCTCGGTCTATTACTTGTGAATAGCTATTGTTCACTGCCTGATATGATGTGAACATTGCTGCCATCATGATCATTGATATGACAATACCAATTAATATCTCAACTAAAGTTACACCAGCTATTGATGATTTTTTCTTTTTCATTATTTTATTCGGAAATATAAAATTTTACTCTTGTTGCCGTTATTTAATTTTACTTCCATACGACCAAAGTAATGTTTATTCCATAGGAATTTATTACTATAATGACAATTAACTCTAGTTTTTCCATCAACTTTGACATTATTTCTGCAGCTTTCATAAACTTTTAACTCTTTAATATCTTTAACCCCTCGACATTTAATTCTTTTTGAAAATCTATGATTCCATTTGTGCTCTTTATTAGTAATAGCGACATCACTAGTTTTATAAGGACTTCCTGTTTCTTGCTTACATTTTTTATTTGAATTTAATGAAGGGGTTCTTTTCCAAGCATATTTATTTTGCTTGGTATTATCTGCTAAATATTCGTAAACCTTTTTATCAGTGCCACCAACTTTAATTTGAGTAAATCGATCTCCGATTAAATCTTCAGCAATCATTGAGGATAAATAATTTGTTTTTGTTCTCTCACCAGACACATCTATTGAGGTAACTGAATAGTTAACCATTTGAAATACAGCTATAAATCCTATGCCTACAATTGCTGTTGAAATTAAAGCCTCTATAAGAGTAATTCCTTTTTGCTTTATTTTTTTACTGTCTATTCCAATCACTTCCACTCCATTTATATTTGGTAACGTTACCAAATCTTGACCATTTCACCAAATACGCTGGTTTTTCAAGTCCTAATTTTCTTGGGCATTTTTGGCCAAATGCTTTAGCATTATCTAAAGTGCAGATAATTATGTAATTAGCAGTTGGTGCACCTTCTAAATTAATATTAGTATTACCTCCTTTTGATAAACCATTAACAGCTTTATAGTAACTTCCATTAGTTCCAAAACAAATAGCAGAATCTAGACTTAAGTGTGTTGCAACTTCAATACTATCAATACCAGACTCTGGATCATAAACTTCATAATAATCTCTAAATGTAGTTCCTAAGATATTTATTGATTTATCATTTAAACTATCCCAGTGACCATTTTGAACTCTTCTACAAGTTGGTGTCGCTCCAGAGTTTATTAGTGATGTAAAATTATTTTTTTTCATTCCTTTAGTAAAAAAAACTGTGCTTTGATTTGGCACTGGTAGAACCCAAAATTGAGAGTAAGAAAAATTTCCTCTTTGTGTTTGTGTTGCAACATTTGAAATCATTCCTGCAATTTTTTCCGTTGCTGATCTTACTTCTCTCTCTTTTTTCCATGATGAGAAATTTGGATACGCAACCGCTGAGATGATTGCAACAAGAGTAATTACAACCAATAATTCTAAAAGAGTAAAACCTTTAATGTCCTGATTTTGCTGCACCTGGATCTATTTTACCTGATTTAACCAATTCCTCCAGAGATTTTTCCATTGTAATCATACCATCTCTAACTGCTGTTTGCATGATACTTGGAATTTGATGAATTTTTGCTTCTCTAATTAAGTTTTGAACTGGTGGAGTACACTTCATTATTTCAAATGCACCAACTCTACCTTGACCATCTCTAGTTTTAAGTAATCTTTGAGTAACTACCATTTTTAATGAAGTTGAAATTTGTGCACGAATTTGTTCCTGTTGTTCAGGAGGAAATACATCAATAATTCTATTAATTGTGCTTGGTGCACCACTTGTGTGCAAAGTTCCAAAAACTAAGTGCCCTGTTTCAGCCGCCGTTAAAGCCAAACTAATAGTTTCGAGATCTCTCATCTCTCCAACTAATATAACATCTGGGTCTTCTCTTAATGCCGCTTTTAAAGCTGCTGAAAATGATTGAGTTTGTTTTCCAACCTCTCTATGTGAGACAATACTTTGATTGTCTTTATGTATAAATTCTACCGGATCTTCAACAGTTATGATATTTGATGTTCTTGTTTTATTAATCTCATTTACGATTGCTGCAAGAGTTGTAGATTTTCCTGATCCAGTAGGTCCTGTTACTAAAACTAAACCTTTATGAAAATCTACGATATCATACAACGCTTGAGGTAAATTAAATTGATCCATATCCGGAATTTTACTTTCAACTCTTCTAAGAACTGCAGCTGGACCATTTATTGTTTTATAAAAGTTTGCTCTAAATCTTAAACCACTTAACATTACCGCAGAGTCTAGTTCGTGAGTTTCATTAAATCTTGCAGTCTCAGCTTCATTGCAGTTCATGGATATCAAATCTTTTAAATCTTGAGCCGTAACATTAGTGTCAGCTACTTTTATAATCTCACCAGTTTGTCTATATGCTAAAGGAGATCCAGATCTAATATGAAAATCTGAAATCTTCTTATTATTTTTTGCAAGTTCTTCTAATTTTTCAAACATAAGTTTTATTAACTTTAGTACTACATTTTTTAAATAATTAACTCTTAAAATAATAATTTACCCCATAATAAACACAAAGATATTAAATTCGAGTATTAGTTGATTAATTAATATTATATTATAATGATAGCTAAACTTATAATGATTATATGAAAAATCCTTTTGCTAATCTTTTTAAAAAAAAACCGAAAGGTGATGAGGGAACACCTGTCCCAAAAGCTCAAGATACAAAAAAGAAAGAGGGATTTTTTAGTAAATTTTTTAAAAACAGGTTAGGAAAATCTGCAGTTCAAGGAGAAGAAATAGTTGGAGTAGAGTTAACTCCTACTGAAATTAGGTTAGCTCAATTATCGACTGACAAATCAAATAAGTGGGTTTTAGAAAAATTTTTTACCCATAAAATTGAAGATTCAGACTCAAATTCAAGTGTATTAGATGAACCAGACAAGTACGGGGAACAATTACAAATTGCTTTACAAAAATCTAAAATACAAACATCAAATGCTGCAATTGCAATCCCAGTTACAAGCGCAATTATCAGAGTAGTAACAGCACCTTTAATGACTGACGAAGAATTGAATAAAGCAATTGATACAGATTCTCTTTGGGAAAATTTAGTTCAACTAACTGATAATCTAAATGATTATTCTGTTTTTCATCAAGTTATAAATAGAGACTCTACCGGAAATACTATGGATATCTTATTCGTTGCTTCAAAACTTTCAGATATTAATAGCTATACATCAATCATCAAAAAAGGTGGTTTAAATGCAGTAATTATTGATGTGAAATGTTTTGCACTAAAGTCTGCTGTTGACCAAATCAATCAGCTTGGTGGATCAATTGAAGAGAGTAATCTTACTGCAGTTCTAGAATTTGGATTGGATGAAAATTATGTAATGATTTTATATGAAAACAATCCAATTATTACCGATATATTTATAAGAGGCCAAGATAGAAATACGCTTTTAAATTCTGACAACCAAGAAGACATGGATGCTCTAGTTAGAAGGTATGTGACTCAAGTTAAACAAGCGATACAAGATTTTGAAACAAAATATGAAAAAAGAATTAGAAATTTAAAAGTTGTCTCTAACTTAACTAATGTTGATACTTATCTTGAAACTTTTAGAAAAAGTTTAGCTAATACTGGTTTTGATTTATTAGATCCAATTAAAGAAATTAAAGTTCCTGCACAATTAGAAGAAAGTGTAAATTATCAAAATAGATCATATTTTTCAACAGTGATTGGTTTAGCATTTAGAAAGTTGGATGTTTTTGGTTATTACAAATTTGTGACAGCAGTAAAAAATATTAACCTACTGCCTAATAGAGACAGCATGATGGCTCAAAAGAAAGCAAAAGTGTTTTCAAATTTTGCATTCAAAGGTGTAATTGGAGTTGTTTCATTAATCTATGTAGCATTGTTTGGATTATCATTTTGGCAAATCAAAGAATTAAATGGAAAGTTAGTAGATTATGATGAAATCGTTCAAACTCATGAGCTTAGAACTCTTGAAAAAAATAAACTAGAAAAAGATGTAGGTATAATTTTAAAGTCACTTAAGATTAGTAAATCGATTAAGTCAAACAAAACTGCAAGTTTTAGAGTATTGGCTCAAATTGCCTCTGCAGTGCCAAAAAGAGTTAAGTTTGAATCAGTTGAGTATAATGGCTCAAGTCAAATCGTCATAAAAGGCTCAGCTTTTAGTGACCAAGATATCTTAAAATTAATAAGTAATTTAAATAATAAAAAATTAATTAAGCAAGCATCATTAGCAACAATGACACTTCCTGATGGGCAATCACAAAATGCTCCCACCATGAAAGGGTTTGTTGTAGCTTGTATATTGGAGAGCGCATAATGGATTTAAACATAGATTTAAAAAATATTAAAGTTGGTGATTTAAAAGAAAAGCTTAAAGCAATTGATAAAAAAACATTAATTAAATTTGGGATTGGTTTTGCAGCAATTATTATTTTTTTAATTGGTTATTATGCTATTTTAAATCCAATCGTTAAAAATAAAAAAGCTCTTTATAATGAAAAAGTTTTAAAGCAAAATGAAATTGTTCAATTTGAAAATGAAATTATTTTAAATAAAAAGAGATTAAAAAAACTTGAGCCTGAGTTTAAAAAAAGCTCTACGTTATTTCATTCTAAAGAGGAAGTTGAAGGATTATATCAAAGCTTAAGTAAGTATGCTGGTGTAAATGGTTTAACTATTTCTAAAATTCAAAAGAAAAAACCTAAACCAGTTTTAAAAAGTGGAGTAGCTCAACAGGCGGAGGAGTTATTGAACAAAACAGATATTTCATATTATAAAATACCTGTTGAATATGAGATTAAAGGTAATTTCCTTGGATATATCAAGTTTAAGAGATCTATAGCTAAATCAAGCAAAATGTTAAACTTTGACAAGGAGACTATAAGTGTTGTACAAAACGATTCAACTGGAGCGATTATTGCACAAGGAGAATTAACAATAGTAGGTATACCTGATGAATTCTTTTAAAAAACTTTTTTTTATAACCGTACTGTTTTTATTATCAGGAAAAGTATATGCAGATAATCATAGCACTAATACTGAATTAGTAGAAAAAGCAAAAGAAATTACTAAAGAAATTGAAAGCAAACAAAACCAAGTAGATGAGGATGAAGTTCCTCTTAATGATCCATTTGCAGGAAATGAAGGAATGGGCAGCTCAACAGTTAATCCAGAAACTGGTGAAGAGAGAGACGAAATGAGTTTGTACAATTTTAAATTGTCAGGTTTAATTTCAGGTAAAGATGAAAGTTATATAAGTTTAACAAATACATCAGGAGATGTTATTACTTTAAATCTTAATCAGTATTTAGGAAAAATAAAATTTATAGATTTAAGATTAACGGAAGCTATCTTTGAAAAAGAAGATAAGTCTTTTATTATTATTGATTTTAATAATCAGATTAGAGAGGCAGATGAATACTAGAAAACTCTTAAATTTGTCGATTGTAATGATCTTAGGATTTGTTTTAAGTGGTTGTGCTAACTCTCAATTTGCAAAAAAATATAATAAGCCTTTTAAACACAATACACCTTTAATAAAAAAAGATATGAGAGCTTTGGGTAAAGCTGAAATTGCCAAAACTCTTGAGATGGGCCCAAAACCAGTTGATGGACAAAGTGTAAAGATTAAAAAAAGAAGAAAAATTACCTCTGAAACTCAAAGAAATTATCTGCTGATACCTGATGAGTATAAGTCTTTGAAACAGAGAGTAACCTTAAAATTCAAAAATCTTGATTATAAAGAGACTATGAAATTAATGGGAAAAATTGGTGAAATTAACGTTTTAGTTGGAGACGAAGTAGCGGGTGCAATTTCTGCAGAGTTAGTTGATGTCCCATGGGATAAAGCTTTTCAAGCTTTATTAGATATGAAGAATTATGCATCAGATATAGATGTAACTAGTAATTTGATAAGAGTGCATTCACCTGAGACTTTGACTTCTCAAGAAACTTATAAATCAGAAAGAGCACAAGCTGTAAAAAATAAAGTAGAACTTGAAGATAGTGTTGAGCCTATAATTTCAGAAATATTTAGACTTTATTATATATCCCCAGCTCTTGCAAAAACTACAATTGAAGAATTATTTAAAAGTACTGGAGAAAACTCATATTCTCCAATAAAAATTACAGAAGAAACAGCAACCAGATCAATTATTGTTAGAGGTAAAGAAAGAGATTTAGATACAGTTGATAAAGTATTAAATGAAATTGATATAAAAACTGAGCAAGTTTTAATTGAAGCATTTGTTGTTAAAGCAACATCTGAATTTGAAAAACAATTAGGCACAAGGTTAGGTGGTTACTATAAGAGAGGTGATGAGCAGATAGGTGGTATAGTTGGTTCAACAAGTTCTGCTGGAACGCTTGATGATACTTCTGCTGCACTTGCTCAAGTCGCAAAAGATCAAATTACAAATTTTGCAGCAACAGGTGCTACAAGTGGTATTGGAATATTAAAGAAAACTGGTTCCGCAGTATTAAAAGCTGAAATTACAGCTCTTGAGAAAATGGGAATGGTAGAGACAATTTCAAATCCAAAAGTCTTTACTATAAATAATCAGCCTGCTTCAGTTACACAAGGTAAGGAAATTCCTTATGAAACAACTTCTGAAGGAACAACTTCAACTTCATTTAAAGAGGCTGCTTTAAAACTTCAAGTTACACCAAGTATTATTGGAGACGGAAACGTTTTGTTAGATATACAGGTAAATAATGATGATGCTGACACATCACAAGACGAACCTCCAATTACAAAAATGGAAATTATAACAAAACTTTTAGTTGCTGATGGAGATATTGTTGTAATTGGTGGAATAAAATCCAATAATATATCAAAAGCTAAAGAGCAAGTTCCAGGTTTAGGAAATGTTCCGGTAATTGGAAACCTTTTAAAATATAAAAAGAAGGAAGATAAGCTTGAAGAGTTGTTGATATTTATAGCACCAAGGGTATTAGATTGATCAAGATAAGTAGAGAGTCGGAAATTAATTTAATTAACATCTTAATAGATCAAGATGTAATTTCTGGTAAAGATTTAATTGATATCAAAAAGAAATCATCTGATGGTGATAAATCCCAAATCGATGCCGTTTTTGAATTAAATTTAACTGATGAAGATAAAATTTTAGATTTATTAGTTAAAGAGCAATCACTTGATATAGCCGATTTAGCGAGTTCTGAAGTTTCAGATGAAATAAAATCTGTATTACCTTCAAATTATATAAACATGAATTTTATTGCTCCATTTAAAATTGAGGGTAACGTTTTACATATTGCTATTCCAGATAGTTCAAAATTAAGCTTAATGAGAAATTTAAAAACAATTACCAAAAAAGACATTGAACTTCATGCTGCAAAGTTATCTGATATTTCAGCTCATATTGACAGATTATCTGCAGATGGTGAAACCACAATGCAGTCAATTCAACAATCAAATCAAGAAAAAACAAAAACATTCGATTATGATGTTGATGAAAGTGCAGAACTTTTGGATGAAAAACCAGAAGAAGATATAGAAGCAATAGAGAACGAGTCTGATGTAATTAAATTTAGTACTGCAGTTGTTGCAGAAGCAATTAAATCAGGAGTATCAGATATTCATATTGAACCCTATAGATTTACCTCAAGGGTTAGATATAGACTTGATGGAATTCTTACAGAACAAGAACATTTTGCGAAATTTTTACACTCTAATTATGGAGCGGTTGTAACAAGATTTAAAATTATGGGTAAATTGGATATTGCTGAAAGACGATTACCACAAGATGGAGCTATACCTTTTAAAATAGATGGCAAGGTTGTTGACCTTCGTCTATCAATTTTACCAACGGCTACCAATGAAAGAATTGTAATGAGGGTTCTAAACAAAGATGCTGGCGACATTAGTTTAGAACAATTAAACTTTGAAGAAACAGATTTAAAAAATTTAAGAAAAGCAATTCATGGAACACAAGGACTTGTCTTGGTAACTGGTCCAACAGGTTCTGGTAAAACAACAACCCTTTATAGTATTTTAAAAGAGGTATCTAAACCACACTTAAACATTCTTACCGCAGAAGATCCAGTTGAGTATGAATTAGATGGTGTAGGACAAGTTCAAATTAAAGATGATATTGGTTATGATTTCCAAAGAGCGCTTCGATCTTTTTTAAGACAAGACCCAGAAATTATTCTTGTTGGAGAGATGAGGGATAAAGAAACTGTTGATATAGGTTTGAAAGCTGCTTTAACGGGTCACTTAGTATTTAGTACACTTCATACTAATGATGCCCCAAGTTCAATTACTAGATTACAAAATATGGGAACACCAGATTATCTGATTAGTGCTGCTGTAAGTTTAATCCTTGCTCAAAGACTTGCAAGAAAAACTTGTCCAAATTGCAGAGTGCCTGATGAAGATATTACTCCTAAAGCGCTTGCTGATTTTGGTTTCACAGTTGAGCAAGCATCAAGAGCTAAAGTTCAAAAAGGAGAGGGCTGTTCTCAATGTAAAGACTCAGGTTATAAAGGACGAATGGGTATTTATGAAATTTTAAGCGTATCTAAACCAATTAAAGAAGCAATTTTAAGAAAAGCTACTACACCTGAGCTTAAAGAAATTGCAATGAAAGAAGGATTTAGAACAATGCAAGACATGGGCCGAGAATTAATTTTAACTGGTGATTTAAATTTTAGAGAATTTGACCGGGTATTAAGTTCGGAGTAAATAAAAATGTCAGCAGAAACATTTTCATATAAAGGGATTTCAGCAGGAAAATATATTGAAGGCGAGATAGAAGCTCTCAATCAAGAAGAAGCGTCATTTAAACTTAAAGAGCAAAAAGTAATCATTACTAATCTTACAAAAATTAAAAAGAAAAAAGCAGAAAAAGAAAAGAAAAAGGGTGGAGGTTTTTCTTTTGGTAAAAAAGCAGTCAAACCAGAAGATGTAATGATTTTTTCAAAACAATTTGCAACCATGGTTAAGGCTGGACTTCCTATCTTAAATGTACTTACGATGTTAAGAGATCAAATAGAGCATCCAACAATGAAAGAAATTATTGAAGATGTAAGAAAAAACCTTGAAGGAGGGATTACATTATCTAAGTGTTTTGAGAGATATCCAAAGATTTTTGATAGTGTTTATATCAATTTAATTAAAGCTGGTGAAGCCAGCGGTAAACTAGATACGTTCTTATTAAAATTAGTAGAGTCACTTGAAAAAAGGGAAAAAGTTAAAAAGAAGATTAAAGGTGCACTCACTTATCCTGTTGTGATGTTTTCGGTTGCAATAACAGTGATGGTTTTCATGTTAATCAAAGTTGTTCCAGTTTTTGCAAAAATGTATGAAGGAATGGGTGTAGCTCTTCCTACGCCAACCGCAGTTATTATGACAGCTAGTAATTTTATGCGAGGTAGTGGCGGTCTTACACTTGGTATTGTATGTCTTATTACTTATATCATCTTTAAATACACAACTACTAAAATACCAGCTGTTAGATATAAGTGGCATCAACAAGTATTAAAGATGCCAGTATTTGGCGATATGATTTTAAAATCACTGATTGCAAGAGTTTCACTTATTATGGGAAATTTAAGTGCTGCGGGTGTAAATTTATTAGAAAGTATTGAGATTGCAAAATCAGTTAGTAATAACGATGTAGTAACACAAGCGTTAGAGAATGTAAAAAAAGGAGTGTTTTCAGGAGACACCTTAACAAAATTATTTTTAAAAGAACCTGTTTTTCCAGCAACATTTAGTCAGCTAATTTCTGTTGGTGAACAAACAGGAAACTTGGATGAAATGTTTAATTCTGTGTCAGCTTACTATGAAGAGGAATTCGATACTGCAGTTGATAATATGTCGAGTTTGATTGAACCAATTATGATTGTATTTATGGGAACAATGATTGGTGGATTGATGATTGCGATGTATTCTCCAATCTTTAATGTTGGTTCTATTATTGGTAGTTAGAATCTTTTTGTTAAGATTAAGTGATTTACCCAATCTTCTTTATTAGTTTTAAAAACAACTTCATCCATTATTTGTCCTATAAAAAAAGTACCTAATCCACCAGCTTTAATATCCGTTAATTTTCTTGGCTTAATGTTTTCAGGGATAACAGGTTTACCTTTATCAAATAATTCCATTTTTAAAACTTTGTCCTGATATTCAATTTCAACTCTCATAGTATCCCCACTTGGTTGACCACTATAAGCATGTTTGACAATATTTTGAGCTGCTTCTGCTAACGCTAAAACTAATTCTTCTCTATTATCTTCAAATTCTGGAACTTGATCAAACAATCCTCTTGCAAAATTTCTTACTTCTTTAAGTTGTGCCGAGTCTACTGGAAACTCTTTTTGATCTTTAATATTCATCAATCTAAATTTAAGATCTGCTCTAGTTTTGCCATCATGATTACTTTAAGAACAGATTTACTGATTTCTTTTAGAGTTACTTTAGTTCCAAGCTCTGTAGCTTTTTGATGGCTCTCAATTAGCACTGAAATTCCTGATGAGTCCATGTACTCAACATCTTTAAGATTAATGTGAACTTCTTTGCCAGCCTCTATTAATGGCAGAATGACATCTTTCGCTTTATCTGTCACATCCATATCGATCTCACCGTTAAGAAACACTGTTGAGATATTATTTTCTTCTGTAACTTGATAGGTCATTTTTTTTTGCTCTTTTTACGTTAATTTTTTATTAAACGCTAGTATTAACACCCATTTTGGACTATTAAAGTATTGCTAATGCGAAGAATTATCATAATTTCTTGGCTTTACAAAAACTATTAAGGTTTATAAAGTTTACTTATAAAATATAGGAATTAATTATGAAAAAAAATAATAAAGGTTTTACTCTTATCGAGCTACTAGTTGTTGTAGCAATTATCGGAATTCTAGCTGCTGTAGGTGTAGTAGCATACTCAGGTTACACAGCAGGAGCAAAAAAATCAGCTGTTAAATCAAACCAAGCTGCAGTTGTTAAATATGTAGCCGCAGAACTTAAAAAATGTGAAATTGGTGAGACTACAGTGATGGCAACTAAATTAAAATGTAATGAAAGAAAACAAGCAGGGAAAGTTCATGAAGCAACAGAGGCTGCATTAGGAACTGAATTTAAAAATCCATATTCAACTGCTAATTCTGCAATTGTAACTACAACACTAACTGCTTGTAATACTACAACAGAAGGTCAAACAAGTGTTAATAGTACTGCAACAGTTGTTACGATAAAAAGTTGTCCAGCTGATGGTGAAAATTTAATGGATAACTCAGTTACTATTGAATAATTAAAAATAAATTTTATGACAACCAAAAGTTCCGGGTTTACCCTAATTGAACTTTTGGTTGTTGTAGCAATCCTAGGTATTATTGCTGCTATCGGTATTACGAGTTATAGTGGCTACGTTTCTTCAACTAAAAAAAAATCAACTGAAAATATCATGAGACAAATATCTCTTGGTCAAACAGAGTATTATTCAGAAAATTCAATTTATTACACAGGCACAGGATCATCTTGCACGCCCTCAATTGCAACATCTGAAGCTATTGAAAATGAATTACTTGGTGGAGCAAAATCTATTATTGATCCAAATG
The DNA here is from genome assembly GCA_902514755.1 of uncultured Pelagibacteraceae bacterium. Taxonomy (GTDB): domain Bacteria; phylum Pseudomonadota; class Alphaproteobacteria; order Pelagibacterales; family Pelagibacteraceae; genus Pelagibacter. The sequence goes on along the minus strand of CABXRY010000006.1, from coordinate 38,958 downwards.
TAAGCCCTAAAAAAGCAACAGCAGGTTATTTAATATGCGTTGCAGACCATGCTTCAAATTATAAGATTTATGCAATTGAAGAAGATAATTCTAACGGGTGTAATATAACTTTAACAGCTGATGGTTCTTTACGAAGAGATCCCAGTAAGTGTTAAGGTTATGAATTTAGAAAACATAAAAGAATTTTTTTTAAAATTAACAAAACAAGACTTTTCACAAAAACAAAAAATTTTTATAACAGCTAGTTTAGGCTGGATAATTTTTGTTGGTTATTTAACTTGGTGGAATGGTTTAAAAGCACCAACTTTAGATAAAAGTTTTAGATGGGATGAATGGTTTTGGTTTGGAATTGTGCCCGCTCTATCTCCATATATATTTTTTTATATTTGGAAAAAAAAAGATACTGAATAATAGATAAATCAATTAACAATTGAATTTTTAACTCAAATTGACCAGCTTTATTATAGATTTAAGTTACTATTGGAGTTAGGTTTATTTAATTAAAAATGAAAGCAAATATGAAAAAAATATTTATTACTTTATTATTGATATTATTTTCTACAAATGTTTTTGCAGCTCAATCACAAATAGCTCAAGTGAATGGTATGATGTGCATTAAGTGTCAAAAAATGGTAACTAAAGCACTTCAGGCAGCAAGTCCTAATGCTGATGTTAAGGTGTCATGGCCGGAGGGCGTAGCCATTTCCTCTTTTGCTGATAAATCAAATCTAACAGAAGAAGATTACAAAAATGCTATTCTTGGAACTGGTTTTGAAGTTATCAAAGTTGTAAGTGTTGATAAAATTATCAACGACGCTGAGGAAGCTAGAAAATTAGTAGATTAATAAGATTTAATTATGACTGCGGCTGAAACCCAGATATTGCTTAATAAGCTGCAGTCAAGTATTAAGCAATTAGAGCTTACCAACAAAGGAGCTTTAACTGCATTAGAATTTCGTTTAGATGCAATCCTTCAAGCAAATCTAGATACCTTTTGGCTTTTAATTTGTGCAATCCTTGTTTTTTTGATGCAAGCAGGGTTTATGTGTTTGGAAACTGGATTATCTCGAAACAAAAATAGTATTAATGTTGCTCTTAAAAATGTAACTGACTTTGGTATTGCAGTTGTAATTTTTTGGGCTTTCGGTTTTGCGCTAATGTACGGAACTAGTGTTTCAGGGTTATTTGGTAATAAGTTTTTCTTTTTTACCACAAAAGTTGCAGGTTATCAGACTTATTTTGTTTTCCAAGCGATGTTTGTTGCAACAGCTGCAACAATTATATCTGGTGCAGTTGCTGAGAGGTTAAGATTTTTTTCTTACGTTATTATTACATTTTTTGCTTCAGGATTTTTTTATCCAATTGTTGGTCATTGGTCTTGGGCATTTAACTTTGAAAATCCAACAGAAAAATTTGGTTGGCTTGGTAAATTAGGTTATTTAGATTTTGCAGGGGCTTCTGTTGTCCATTCAGTTGGTGGCTGGATTGCACTTGCAGTTTTATTAGTTGTTGGAAATAGAACAGGAAGATTTAGAAAAGATAGCTTAAGTAAAACTTTTCAAGGAAGTAATACTCCAATTGCAGCACTTGGAGCTTTAATTTTATGGTTTGGTTGGTTTGGATTTAACGGAGGCGCTAATGGAGCAATGGATTTAAAAATTCCATTAATTTTAATTAATACTTTTTTATCAGCTTCTTTTGGTCTTATTTTTTCAAGCATAATGGGAATAATTGTTTTAAAAAAACCTGAACCCTTATTCATGATAACAGGTCCTCTTGCTGGATTAGTTTCCATAACGGCATCATGTGCTTATGTTGATCCGTCAGATGCAATTATAATTGGAAGCATTGGTGGAATTATTTCAGGATCAACAATTGTACTGTTAGAAAAAATTCAAATTGACGATGTAGTGAGTGCAATTCCTGTTCATTTAGCCTCTGGAATCTGGGGAACTATTGCTGTTGCTATATTTGGTAATTTCGAAATGATGGGAGTTGAAAAAACAAGAATAGAACAATTATTAATTCAATTAATTGGAATTGCTTCCATTGGAAGCTTTTGTTTTTTTGGGTCTTATATAATTTTTAAAACTATCAATTCTTTTTTCCCATTAAGAGTTGGAAAAATTCAAGAAGAGTTAGGTCTTAATATTTCAGAACATAATGCATCAACTGATACGCATGAATTGTTAGAAGTCTTAACAAAACAAGCTAAATCAGATGACTATTCTAATAGGGCTCCTCAGGATCCTTTCACGGATAGTGGTATTATTGGAACTCAATATAATGTTTTGATGGATAGGCTTGAGCAAACTGAAAAACAAAAAAATAAATGGAAAAATAGAGTTTCACAAGAAATCAAACTAGCAATGGATGTTCAAAAACGTTTAATGCCAAAAAGAGATATGGATCACTTTCCTATATTTGGTCTTAACATTCCAGCAAGAGAAATTTCAGGAGATTTTTATGATTTTTTCCTTCATGATGATGAAATTTACTTCACGTTATCAGATGTATCAGGCAAAGGCGTAAATGCAGGGATGGTGATGGCCAAAGCCATTACTTTATTTAAAATTTTTGCAAGACAAAAATTTAGCCCTAATGAAATTTTATTTGAAATGAATAATGATTTAAATGATACAAATCCTAGAGGTACATTTATAACCTCAATTGTTGGAAGATATAATTTAAAATCAGATTTGGTCGAAATTGCAAATGCTGGACATCAACCTGCATTATTAAGAAATGATAAAGATTTTAGAGAATTTCCATCTAGCTCAGTCCCATTAGCAGTTACAAAACATAAAGATGAAACTGTATATAAATTAGAAAGTTTCAAGCTCAATGGAGGTAGAATTTATTGTTTCACCGATGGTTTTTCTGAGTGCATGAATGAAAAAAAAAAAGAAATAGGTATTAGTGGTGTTAAAGAATTAATTATTAAACATCAAAATACTTCACTTCAAAAAGAATTAGAAGATGCAACAGAAGAAATTCGACTTAGAAGTCTAAAAAAAGAAATATCCGAAAAGGGCATCAAAGAAAATAACGATATTCTTGATGATGATTTAACAATTATTGGTATTGGTAAATAAATCAAAATGGTCACATTTGACAATTAAATTAATCATTTTAATCTTTAATAGTTAATAAATTTAGATAGTAATTACTATTAATGAAAAATATTTTTTTTATTTTATTTGCTGTAATATTTTTAACAGGATGTGCTCAAAATTTAACAATGTTGGGCCCAGCAATTTCAATAGCTAAAACGGGTGGTATCCAACAAGCAATAGTTGGCGAAACAATAAATTATGGAGTAAAGAATAAAACAGGTAAAAATGTTAGCGAGCATGCAATGAGTTTATTGCCAGATGAAGATGAACTTCGAGAGTGCGATAATACCTATAGCAATAGTTTACAAAAGATATTTTTTGATAAACCAGAAGATCCAGATTGTAAAAAAATTCAATAAAAAGAAATTTTTTTTTAATTTAATATTATAAATAATTTTTATTAAGATAGACATTAGGTTTAATCTCTGTGAAAATTATATGTAATAAAACATAAATTGTGAAAATGAGTAAAAATACAAAAGCTTATATTATGTTAATTCTTGCAACATTATTTTGGGCAGGAAACTTTACTATCGGTAAATTCGCGTACACAGAGAATGTACCTCCATATTCATTAGCTTTTTTTAGGTGGATTTTAGTTTGGGTAATATTGATACCTTTTACCTTTAAAGAAATTTCAAGAATACAATCAGAAGTCAAAAATAATTTATTAATATTTTTTATTTTAGGTTTTACCAGTGTCGGTATATTTTCAGCTTTCACTTATAATGCCCTTAACTATACCCAGGTCATAAATGCTTCACTTTTTAATACTGCTATACCTGTATCAATAATTTTAGTCTGTTTTCTTCTTAAAATTGAAAAAACAAATATTTTTCAAATATCTGGTTTAATAGTTTCAGTTTTAGGAATTTTGGCAATTATTACACGTCTTGATTTAAATATCTTGTTAACTTTAAATTTTAATAAGGGAGATATTTATATGGTCATTGCAATAATATCATGGGGAATTTATTCAGCATTTTTGAAAAAAAAAACATTTGATATATCTTTACTTTCTCTTGTTCATGTTGTTTGTACATTTGGCTTAATTATCCTTTTGCCAGCTTTTCTATTTGAGTTAATTCAAGGAAAAACAACTGAGGTTAATATTAATCTTATTTTCATTTTGCTCTATATTGCAATTTTTCCAAGCATCGGATCGTATTATTGCTGGGCTGGAGCAGTCTCAATCATTGGAGCTAATAGAGCTGGAATTTTTCTATCACTAATTCCTGTATTCAGTACAATTTTCGCAATGATTTTTTTCAATGAAAAATTTTTATTTTTTCATTTCATTGGATCTATTTTAATTATATTAGGTTTATTTTTATCAAACAAAAAAATTACAAATGTTTAAAGTTGCAATTTTAGATGACTATCAAAACGTTTCACAAGAGTTTGTGGATCTAAAAAAATTATCTGGAAAGTATGAATTTAAAATTTTCAGTGAGCCATTCCTTAATGAGTCAGATGCTATTGAACAATTGGCTGATTTTGAGGCCTTATTAATAATGAGAGAAAGAACGCCAATTACTAAGAATTTAATCGATAATCTGAATGATCTTAAATATATAATTACGAGCGGCATGCGAAATAAATCAGTTGATCTTGAAGCTGCAAAAAAAAGAAAAATCATAGTTTGTGGTACTGAGAGCAACACAAATCCAACTTGTGAATTAACTTGGGCATTAATTCTAGGGTTATCAAGAAATTTAAAAACAGAAATTGACAATATGTACCAAGGTTATTGGCAAACAACAGTTGGTTTTGAGGTTAAAGGTAAAATTATTGGTTTAATCGGTCTTGGAAAAGTAGGTTCGCAAGTTGCAAAAATAGCTAATGCTTTTGGAATGCAAGTAATGGCTTGGAGTGAAAATTTAGATTTAGATAAATGTAAAGAATTAAACGTTCTACCTTGTAGTAAAGAAGATTTAATTAAAAATTCAGATTATATTTCAATTCATGTTCAAGGTGGGGAACGTTATAAAAATTGCATTACAATTAAAGAGTTTGACCAGATGAAAAAAACAGCCTTTTTAATTAATACTTCGCGTGGCCAAATAGTTAATGAAGATGATCTGATTATTGCTTTGTCAACTAATGTTATTATGGGAGCTGGAATTGATGTTTATGAAAAAGAACCATTACCTGAAACTAATAAACTAAGATTTTTACCTAATGCTTTATTAACACCTCATATTGGTTATGTGACAGCTGAAAATTATAGTATCTATTATACGCACATGATTGAAAATCTTGAAGCTTGTGTAAATGGTAAGCCTATTCGTGTTATTGAAAAATAATGGAGCTACCAGTAGTTAATCATAAAGACTATGTTGCCAAAATTGGAGATGATCATAAGTTTCCAATTAATAAATTTGGGGAACTTGCAAAATATTTAATTGATCAAAAAATTGTTAAAAAATTTTATAATCCTAGCCCTTGTTCATTTGAAACTTTAAATAGAGCTCATTCTAAAAATTACATAAATAATATTAAGAATAAAACTTTAGATATAAGTGAAATAAAAAAAATTGGTTTTCCTTTAATTGATAGTGTGGTCCAAAGATCTCTGGTTGCAACTGGTGGAACTGTATTAGCATCAAAACTTGCATTAAATTACGGGGTTGCTTGTAATACCGCAGGAGGAAGTCATCATGCTAATTACGATAGCGGGGCTGGCTATTGCGTGTTTAATGATGTAGCGGTTGCCGCTCATTATTTGTTAGAAAGAGGATTTGCAAATAGAATTTTAATTGTAGATTTAGATGTTCATCAAGGAAATGGAAACTCAGAAATTTTTAAAGAAAATAGACAAGTCTTTACTTTCAGTATGCATTCAAAAACTAATTATCCTGCTAAAAAATCAATAAGTGATTTGGATGTTGAGCTTGAAGATAATCTTGAAGATGATGCATATATAAAAACACTTAAATTTTATTTAAATGAGCTAAATAATGAAAATTTTGATTTTGTTTTTTATATAGCAGGTGTTGACATTCATTTTAATGACCGGTTAGGTAAGTTAAAAATTTCAGATGAGGGAGTTAAACACAGAGATGAATTAGTAGTCGAAAATTTTTCTTCAAAAAGAATACCTATTTGTGGTGTTCTAGGAGGAGGATATAATAAAAACTTTAATAAATTGGTAGAATTACATTCTTTATTACATCAATCTTGTGCTAAATTAATTTAATTTATGACTAAGAAAATCAATAAAGATTTAACTTCTGAACAAAAATTAGTTTTATTTGAAGAGGGCACAGAAATGGCTGGAACAAGTGAACTAAATCATGAAAAGAGAGAAGGAAGTTTTCACTGTGTTAATTGTGGTGAAAAATTATTTGATTCAAAAACAAAATATGAAAGTGGTTCAGGCTGGCCATCTTTTTATCAATCGCTTCCAGATGTATTTGAAACAAAGACAGATTATCTTTTAGGTTATGCAAGAACTGAGTATCATTGTAAAAAATGTGGTGGTCATCATGGTCACATATTTGACGATGGTCCAAATCCCACTGGAAAAAGATACTGCAACAATGGAGTTTGTTTAGTTTTTAAGCCTAAATAAAGGATATTAATTTTTTTTAGATATATTGTTACTTTGTAAATTATTTATTGGAAGTGGACCTTTCCAAGCAATAATGACAGCAAATTAAGTTATTCTATAAACCAAAATAGGCTCTAATTGAATTGTAAACTCTTAAAAATTATCTTAAAATTTATTAAATATGAAAAAAATAAGTTTCATCTTTTTAATGTTGATATTTAGTCTTAATGCTAGTGCTGTAGACCTAACTAATAAGTTTATGAACAACTTAAATAGTTATTTTAGTGAAAAATTCCCAACTGCTGAAATTGGTTTAAGTACAGGTGTAACAAATGAAATTACTGGAAGCATTTTAGTAGTAAAACCTTTAAGTGATCCAAGTGATAATGAAAATATAATATTTACTCAAGCAAGCCTTTTCTTATCAGATGATAGTAGAGAAACTATCAATTTAGGTTTTGGTAATAGAAAATTGATTAATGATGATACATTATTAGTTGGTTATAATTTATTCTATGACCATGAATTAGATTATGATCACCAAAGAGCAAGCATAGGTATTGAAGCAATATCAAGCGTTGGATCATTAAGAGCTAATCAATATTATGGTCTTTCAGGTTGGAAATCAGGATTTAATAACATAAGTGAAAAAGCATTAAACGGTAGTGACGTAGAATTAGGTATGCCATTGCCTTATCTACCATGGACAAACTTATATTATAGATCATTTAATTGGGAAGGTGCTAGTGGTGCAGCAGATCTAGAGGGAGATGAGATATCACTAGAAGCAAAACTTTCAAATTTTAATATTGAAGTTGGAAAAAGAAGTAATGATGGAATTACTGAAGATGAAGAATTTTTAAAAATAACTTATACTTGTTGTAATAATTCAAATAATGAAGTTGGAATAAGTGATACTGCTTATAATTTAACCTCAGTTGCAGATCAAAAATTTGCAAAAGTTAGAAGACAAAATTTAATTGTAAAACAAAAAGAAATGGATTTAACAGTAATAGGATTTTAATTATGAAAGAAAATAACAAAAGATTAAATATTTTTATATGTTCATTTATTTTTATATTTATCGCTCTTTATTCTACTAACTCTAACGCTCAACCAAGTGAATCAATAACAAGAATTAATTCTGAATGTACAGGTAATGGGGGAACAATAACGCCAGCATCCGCTGGTAACACATGCGAATTTCAACCAGATACTCAAAAAATGACTTTTTATAGATTAGATTTGTGCACATCGAGACCAACTGGTCCAACAACATCCACACAAGTAGTAAGAACTAATTGTTCAACCTTTTATAAAAATGATAGTGGATCTGAGACAACAGTTGTAAAAGGAACAGGTACTCAAATAGGAACTGCAGCAGATTATACTGCTGTACCTTATGGAACATATACTTTCGGAATTGTCACCATGGGCTCTACATTTAAATTTACGACAAGCCAACTTTTTAATGCTACTATGAGTGATAGATCAAATTCGTCGACGACCTGCGTGACGAAAGTTTCTTCCCTTGGAACAATTTATGGATTTGAAAACAGAATAAATACTGCCGCTAAGTCAAATGTTGATTGTACAGCGGGTGCAACTGCTGCTGAGACTACTATTGGTGTTAATACATTAACAATGGATAGTGATGATGATTGTTATCATGCTATGACGTTTCAAGGAACACATGTTAATGTTGATACATATTTATTAGAGTCTGACCTAACCCTTGTTGATGGAGTTGGAGGAACTGATACAGATCAAATTAAAAATGGTGTAACAGGCTGCACTGGTGGTGCAGACCATGGAATTTCGAGACTTATCGGTATTATGCCGCTAGTAAATCCAATCAAAATAACCCCTGAAACTATTGGTCTTCAAATTAAATATAACAATACTAGAGGATTAGCTAAAAGTATGACAAGCACAACCAATATGATTGGTTACTTTGACTCTGCTTTTTTTGATTTTGATCTTATTGCTAAGTAGTTTGAGTTAATTTTAGACTGTTTTTATTTAAGCAAATCTAATAACTTATTATCTTTTTCTAAAGCTCTTGTTTCATCATAACCACCAATGTGTTGGTCATCAAAAAAGATTTGTGGGATTGTTCTTTTACCATTCGCTTTTTTAATCATTTCTTCCATCGCACCTTCAACTGTTGCAATGTTAATTTCTTTATATTCTACATTATTTCTAGCTAATAATCTTTTTGCTGCCTCACAATAGTTGCAAAGAGGACCTGTATATATGGTTACTGATTTCATGAATTATAAATAATCATTCTTTTTAATTTTACTAGTTATTTGTTTTCTTGAGTATTCAAATTTTTTTCTGTGTTTGATACTTTTCTGATTAACTCGTTTTCTCCATAACCTGAAAGAAGTAGGTTTAATAGATCGTCTCATAATTTTAATTACTTCAGATTCTGTTTTTCCAGTCTTCTTTTCAATATCCTCAAAAGTGATCCGATCAGCCCAAGCTGCCCAAATAACCCAATCTGGGTCGTTTATATCTGGCTCTGGATTTTTGACCTTGGTAATGGGGGTGTGACCTTTTTTTTTCATAAATCCTTTATAATTGAAATAAAAAATTAATGCATTTTTTTTGGCCTTTGATATTATGTTGTAGATAGTCCTTCTTAGCCATCTTTAGCTCCCGGTTTTTAAGGACTATCTACACTTAAAATGTTCCCCATAAATTATTTTCTATTTTTACAGATAATTTTATTTTTATTTATTACCCCAGGCACTCCTAGAATTGTAATTATCTCATATTCTATGAATTATGGTGTTCAAAAATGTATTTGGACTGCATTAGGAGATATCAGTGCAAACTTTATTCAAGCAACTCTTGTCATCTTTGTCATTGGCTCTTTTTTTTTAGATAATCCAAATTTTTTAAATATCTTTAAATGGATTGGAATAGTTTATTTAATGTATCTTGCTTATGATCTTTATAACTCAAAACCAAAAGATATAAGTTCAAATAATATTTCATCAAAAAGTTTTTTCTCCTTTTTTAGAGATGGTTTTTTAGTTGCAGGCACAAGCCCCAAGGCTTGGATGTTCTTTCCTTTGATTTTTCCCCAATTTATTGATTTTAATTCAAATTATATTATCCAATTTTTTATTTTAATCACAACTTATGTAGTTTTAGATTTTTTATCTTTAGTTGCTTATGCTGTGCTAGCTAGAAAACTAATTGTTTGGATAAAAGCAAATCCAAAAGTAATTAATACAATTTCTGCGAGTGTTTTAATTATCATTGCAATTATTATTGCTGTAATTCAACAATATTAGCATTAATAAGTGTTGCTTAATGCCACTTGCATTAAACTAATTTTGTTTATTTAATAAGCATATAATTAATTAATTAAAGAGGAAATAAAATGAGATTGAATAAAATAATTTTAAGTTTTGTTTCTGCATTAGTAATTTTATTTTCAACATCTGTTGCATCATTTGCAAAAGTTGTTGGTGACAAAATTATTTTAGGTGCTGCAATTTCATTAACTGGTAAATACTCATCTAATGGTGTTCATACTCAAAACGGTTATAACATGGCCGTTGACAGAATTAACAGCATGGGTGGTGTTAAAGTTGGTGGAAAGACTTATAAGTTTGACATTATCTATTATGATGATGAGTCAAACCCAAAAAGAGCTGCACAGCTTGCAGAAAGATTAATATCACAAGATGGAGTTGAGTTTATGCTTGGTCCATATAGCTCTGGTTTAACTAAAGCGATTGCTCCAGTAACAGAAAAATATGGTGTTCCAATGGTTGAAGCAAATGGTGCATCTAGATCTTTGTTTACAAAAGGTTACAAATATCTATTTGCTGTATTAGCTCCAGCTAACTTATATCTTGATGTTGCTATTGATCTAGCGGTTGAAAAGAATAATGGTAAAGGAGTTACTGTTGCAATGGCATTTGAACAAGATGCGTTTTCTCAAGACGTAAGACTTGGGGTATTAGATGCAATTAAGAGAACTGGCTCTAAAAAAGTAATTGATGATAAATTACCAAAAGAGCTTAATGATATGGCCGCAACATTAGTAAAAGTAAAACAAATGAAACCAGATGTTTTAGTTGTTTCAGGTCACACAAAGGGTGCTCTAACTGCTATCAGACAAATATCTGAGATGAAGGTAGATATTCCAATGTTAGCTATGACACACTGTGATGCAGCTAAATTATCAAAGCAACATGGTAAAAACTCACAATATGCTTTATGCGCTTCTCAGTGGCACAAAACATTAACTTATAAAGATGATTTCTTTAAAGATGGTATTACTTATGATGCAGACTTTACCAAAGAGTTTGGTTATGCACCTCCATATCAAGCAGCAGAGTCATCAGCTGCACTATTGGTATTTAAAGATGCATTTGAGAGAGCAGATTCTTTTGATCAAAAGAAAGTTAGAGACGCTCTTGCAGCTACCAACATGCAAACTTTTTATGGAAATATAAAATTTGCAGAAGGTGGTCAAAATGTTGATAAGCCGATGGTTCTTTTCCAAGTTATGTGTGATGGGGATAATTGTGAAAATAAAGTTGTAGCTCCTACAAAATGGGCTTCAGCTGAATTAATTCATCCAATTCCTTCTTGGTCTAAAAGATAAAACAAATCTATAAATACCCCCTAATATATTATATATAGGGGGTATTTTTTTTAAAAGGTTCATTATGGATTTCATGGTCTTTCAATATCCAATGATTTCTGTTCAAGCGTGTTTGGACGGAGTTTTACTTGGAATTTTATTTGCATTGATTGCATATGGTATGGCACTTCAATGGGGAGTAATGAATATAATTAATATTGCTCAAGGAGATCTTGTTATATTAGGTGGATACATCGCTTATTTCATGTATCTATATGGAATTCATCCAGCATGGGGAGTAATTGTTGCCCCAATAATAATGTTTTTTGTTGGAATAGCAATTTACAAACTCGTAATTAACAAAGTGGTAGATAGAGATTTATTTATCTCTATTTTAGCGACTTTTGGAATAAGTATTCTTTTCATGCAATTAATGAACTTTGCATTTGGAGCTGATGTTGTTCTAGCAAATTCAGATTACGGAACAACTATGTTATTTAATAATAATGTTGTGTTGCCGAATTCAAAAATCTTTTCAGCCTTTATAAGTATTTTATTTGCAATTTGTTTAGTAATTTACATGAAAAAGTCTAAGCTCGGTCGAGCAATTAGAGCTACAGCACAAAATGCAAGAGCAGCAAAGATTTTAGGTGTAGATACGGAAAAAGTTTATGCAGCAACATTTGGTATTAATGCAGCCCTTTGTGGTGTTGCTGGTGCACTAATTTCCATAACATTTACTATCCATCCTTATATGGGTTTACCCTACACAATAAGATCATTTATGATTGTCATTGTTGCTGGATTAGGAAATTTACCAGGTGTCGCAATGTCAGGAATGGGATTAGGAGTATTTGAAGAATTTGCTGATTATATTTTAGGAACAGAATTTAGAATTGGATCGGTATTTTTGCTTTTAGTTTTAATACTTGTGTACAGAAGATTTAAACTTTCCAAAAAAAGAGAGTACTTAAAATAATGAAAGATAATTTAATTTTATACATTGGAATTTTAATTTTTGGTATAGCCGCCCCGTTTATATTTCCAGCTTTTAAGGTTCAGTTATCAATACTTTGTGTATTAATAGTTCTTGCCACTACCTGGAATATTCAAGGTGGTGAAATGGGGTATAATTCATTTGGAAATATTCTTTTTTACGGTCTTGGTATGTATCTATGTGCCTCTGTACAAGTTGGAATGTTTTTCCCGCTAGCTGAGTGGACAGAAAGTGGTGGTGAGAAAACATTTGTACATACTCCTGCTCAATTTTTTCAGGGGATGGCTGTTGGGTTGTTAGTTGCTGCAATTGTACCAACTATTGTAGCAGGTGTAATTGGGTACTCTATTTTAGGACTCAGAGGACATTATTTTGCAATTTGTACATTGGGATTAGGTGTTGCAGCAGGTGAAATTTCTGGAGGAATTGAAATCATTGGAGCTGGACAAGGTTTCACTACACCGCCATTTCCTGATGTTGGAAGTTTAGACTCAAGAGGTGAATTTTTTTATTTCTTAAGCTTCTTCACATTGGTGTTCACATTCGTTGCTGTACGTTCAATATATTCTACAAGATTTAAATTAATACTTAATGCTATTAGAGATAACGAGGATAAAGCTGAAGCAATGGGTATTGAAACAATGAAGTACAAAATTATAGGTTGGATGATTTCAGCTTTTTTTTGTGGTTTAGCAGGTGGAATAATGGGTGGCTTAGTTGGATACATTGACTCAACAGATGTTGCATTTGACGGAAGAGAGATGGGAGTATTTATGGTATTGATGGCAATACTTGGAGGCAAAGGAACACTTTGGGGTCCAATTATTGGTGCAACAGTATTTCATATATTTAAAGAAGGCTTTTGGACTTTCTTCTTAGGATGGCAATATGTTGCTTTAGGAGTTTTAATAGTTGTAATTGTCATTTATTTCCCAGAAGGAATTATGGGATGGTTAAGAGAAAAATATCCAGAAAGATTTGGTGAAGTGATTGATGAAAAAGATCGTAAAGCACAGGTAGAGCTCAAATGAGCATTTTAGAAGTAAGCAATGTAAGCAAATCATTTGGTGGTGTTAAAGCTAATGTAGATATATCTATGAATGTTGAAAAAGGAAAAATAGTTGGATTAATTGGGCCAAATGGATCAGGAAAAACAACTTTATTTAATTCAATAGTTGGAACTTATCCAATCGACCAGGGATCTATAAAATTTAATGGTAAAGAAGTTTCAGAATTGCCGGTACCAGTTATTGCAAAATTAGGGTTATTAAGAACATTTCAACAAACAAGGATTTATGGAAAGCTAAACTGCATTGAGAATATGCTTATTAGCCACAAAGGTAGTGACGCAGATTTAATGAAAATTTTTTCAAAAATTCCACAAGAGCTTACAGATAAAGCTGAAAATTTACTAAATTTTGTAGGGTTATTTCAAAAAAGAAAACTTAGAGCAGGGGACCTTTCATTTGGTCAACAAAAGTTATTAGAACTTGCAATGGCATTAATGAATGAGCCTGAAATGTTATTGTTAGATGAGCCGACCGCTGGCATTAATCCAACATTGATAAATGGAATTATTGACAGATTAATTAAAGTGAATAAGGATTTTGGAATTACTCTTTTAGTAATCGAACATAATATGAGAGTAATTATGCAATTAGCTGAAAGCATATTCTGTTTAGCTCATGGTAAAATGTTAGCCAATGGATCACCCGAGGAAATAAAAAATGATAATCGCGTTATAGATGCGTATTTAGGAGCTCAATAATGTCAAATCAATATGAGGTTTTAGGGAAAGCTCCGACAGCTGAAGACTTAAAGAAATTATCTCCAGATGAAATTCACTTAACAATTAAAAATTTAAATGCTGGTTATGGAAAGATGGAAATTCTTCATAACTTTGATTTGTTTGTAAATAAAGCTCAGTCTTTATGTTTAATTGGCCCAAATGGTGCAGGAAAATCTACAATACTTCATTCTATATATGGATTTACCAACATATTTTCTGGTGAGATTGAAATAGAAGGAAAAGAAATTACAAATCTTACTCCTGCTGAAAAATTAAAGTCAGTTGGTATAGCTTATATACTTCAGGATAATTCTGTGTTTCCCGATATGACCGTTGAAGAAAATTTATTGATGGGTGGATATATTAAAGAAAAAACGGATGAATCATATCAAGAAGCTGAAAGGATATTTGAAAAATATGAAAGATTAAGAAATAGAAGAAACCAGCCAGCAAAAGTTTTATCAGGTGGTGAAAGAAGATTGTTAGAAATATCTAGAGCATTAGTTATGAAGCCATCAGTATTGTTAGTAGATGAACCATCGATTGGTTTAGAACCAAAATATATAGATATGGTTTTTGAAATTTTAAGAGATCTTCAACAAAATGAAAAAAAAACAATAATACTTGTTGAACAAAATGCCAAAAAAGGTTTAGAGTTTGCTGATATTGGATATGTATTGGTATCTGGCCAAACTGCAATTGCTGGAAAAGGAAATGATTTATTAAAAAATCCAGACGTTGGTAGACTTTTCCTTGGTGGATAATGATTAATAAAAATTTTTTTTTTAAAGGATATAAATCAATCCTTACTCATGACAGTCCAGCTATAGCTCTTACTTGTTGCTTTATTGCTATTGGAGCTCTTTTTAAAAATTTAGGATTTAATATTCAAGAAAGTATATTTTCTACAATACTAACATATGCTTTACCTGGTTCATTGGTTATGGCTGAGTCTATGTTGATTGGAGCATCTTTGTTCAATATTTTTTTAGCTGTGTGGTTTGTAAATGCTCGACTTTATCCAATGACCGTGTCTTTGTTTCCGTTAATGATGCATAGGAGCCAACCTAAATGGAAATACTATTTTTCCTGTCATTTTATTGCTGTTTCTGCATGGTTGATTATGAGAAGTAACTATAAGCAAATTCCTAAAAAATATAGAATAGATTATTGGATTGGTATTGGAAGTGCCACAGTAAGTGTATCTGTTTTAGGAACATATATTGGTTTCTCTTTTTCAGATTATTTCAATAAAGATATGATGATAGGCTTAGCAATATTAAACCCAGTTTATTTTTTATGCATGATGGTTGGAGCATCTAAAACTATACAAATTTCCCTCTCTGTTGCGCTTGGAATAATTTTAGGACCTGTTATTTATTTATATTCACCGGAGTGGTCAATATTATTAGCAGGTGTAATTGGTGGAACTATTGCATATTTAATAGGAGAATACAGTGTCAGCTAATATTGTATACGCAATTTTGGTTACTTCTTTTGCAACATTTCTATCAAGATTTTTAGGTGTAGTTAGTTCACAAGGTATAAAAGAGACATCTAAGTTGTTTAGATGGTTTAATTGTTTAGCTTATGCAACTTTAGCAGCTTTAATTGCAAGAACCATAATTTTTCCTGCAGGAGTTTTAGTAGACTCAACTTATTCTAGTAGACTTATAGTTGTTTTGTTATCTTTATTAGTATTTTTTATTTCAAATAAAAACTATATTTACCCGACTATCTTTTCTGCGATTTGTATGGCAATTATAAATAATTATATTTAATTAAAATTGATTTATAAACTAAGTTAAATTAAAATTTAGAATGCAAAAAATACCTGGCATTGATATTCAAAAACACAATAAATCAAATAGAATATTTAAAATTAGTTTAGAAAATGAAATTATTGAAAAATTAATTTTTCCATTTAATAAATTTGATATCACAGCACTAGAACTTAAACCCTTTACAAGATTTACTTTAGCTAAAAGTTTAGATGATCTGACTGATAATAAATTAAGTGAATTAATGAATTCAATTATTAAAGATAGATCAACTGGTTGTTTTATAATTGGACCAAAAGATATTTCATCTAAAATAAATGCAACCTTTTTAGTAAAGTTATCAACTGCAATAGCTTATCTTATAGGTATACCTAATCATGATGCGATGGCTGGAAAATATTATGCAAGGTTTCATGTCAAACATGAAGATAGTAGCGATTCTTATTTAAGAAAGGCATACAGAAATATGGATCTACATACAGATGGTACATACGTAAAAGAAGTTACAGATTGGTTGATAATGACAAAAATTGATGAACAGAATGTTGAAGGAGGAGAAACTGCAATGTTGCACTTAGATGACTGGGAACATTGTAATGATTTGTATAATGACCCAGTTGGAAAACAGAATTTTGTTTGGGGATCTCCAAAAAGCAAAAATATAGATTATAAAATTGAGCATCCAGTTTTTTCTTCTGATGACGAGGGGAGACCTATAATTTCATATATTGATCAATTTCCTGAACCTCAAAATATGGACCAAGGTAATTTTTTACAAAGATTATCTGATGGTTTAGAAGAAAGTAAAAATAAAGTGGTGACAAAACTACCTGTTGGTTATTCGGTAATTGCTAATAATTATTTTTGGCTTCATGGGAGAAAACCTTTTAAAGAGAATAAGGAATTAAGTAGAGAATTGTTAAGAATAAGGGGTTCTTTTTTTGTTAATTAATCAAATATAATCAATATAAAATATCTAAATAATCATTATAAAGTAACCAAACATTATGAACTTAGGATTTATTGGGACAGGCAAGATTGCGTCTTCAGTTATAACTGGAATATCTAAATCAAAAATTTCATTTAAAAGAATAATTATTTCTCCAAGAAATAAAGTTATAGCAAATGATTTAAGAAAAAAATTTAAAAAAATAATTATAGCTAAAAATAATCAACAAATTGTTGATCAATGTGACTGGATATTTTTATCAGTGACACCAACAGTCGGTGAAAAAATTATCAAAGACTTAAGATTTAAATCTAAACAAACTATTATTAGTTTTATTTCTACAATTACTTTGGCTCAATTAAAAAAAGCTATTAAAGTTAAAGCAAAAATAGTAAGAGCAATTCCTTTGCCACCAATCTCCTTAAAAAAAGGCCCAATACCAATTTGTCCGCCTAATAAAAAAGTTAAAACTTTTTTTAATAAACTTGGAACTACAGTTGAAATAAAAAATGAAAAATCTTCAATAAATTTTTGGTCAACTTCAGGAATGATGGCACCTTTTTATGAAATGTTGAGAGTAATGTCAGATTGGTTGGTAAAAAAAGGAGTTAAAAGAAATAATTCACAAAAATATATAACTTCTTTATTTTTAGCTTTATCAGAAGATGCGGTTATAAATTCAAAAGAAAATTTAAAAAACTTAGTTAAAGAGTCTCAAACATCCAAAGGCTTAAACGAACAAGGAGTTAGGGAATTAACAAGAGCAGGTTTCTATAAATCACTAGAAAAGACATTAAATACTATTCATAAAAGATTAAATAAATAAAATAATGTCTGAAAACATTTTAGAGATTAATAATTTATCAAAATATTTTGGGGGTCTTGCTGCTGTATCTGATTGTTCTTTAAATGTTAAGCGAGGAACTATTACAGGAATAATTGGACCTAACGGATCAGGCAAAACCACATTATTTAATTTGATTGCAGGAAATTTAAAATCTTCGAGTGGAAATGTTACTTTTGATGAAGAAAATATTACTGATGTACCCTCATATGAATTATTTTCAAAAGGACTTTTAAGAACTTTTCAAATTGCACATGAATTTACTAATTTATCTGTTTTAGAAAATTTAATGATGGTTCCTGGAAATCAATCTGGAGAAAAAATTATGACAGCTTTATTTAAACCTAGCTTGGTTGCTGAAGAAGAAGCTATAATTAAAAATAAAGCAAAAGAAGTAGTCGATTTTTTAAATTTAGGACACTTATCAAATGAATTAGCGGGGAATCTTTCTGGAGGACAAAAAAAATTATTAGAACTTGGAAGAACGATGATGGTAGATGCAAAACTTGTGTTACTTGATGAAGTTGGTGCTGGAGTAAATAGAACATTATTAAAAGATCTTGGAACTGCGATTGAAAAATTAAATAAAGAGAAGGGTTATACTTTTTGCATGATTGAGCATGATATGGATTTTATTGGTAGATTGTGTGATCCAGTAATAGTAATGGCTGAGGGATCAGTTTTATTTGAAGGATCTGTTGAAGAAGCAAAAAAAGATGAAAAAGTAATAGAAAGCTATCTTGGTAGAGGCTCCAAACTTAAGGATACAAATTAATGGCATACTTCGAAGGTATAGAAATGACAGGTGGTTATGGAAATGGACCAGATATTATTAATGCATGCTCAGTAACAGTAAACAAGGGAGAGATTGTTTCTATATTAGGGCCAAATGGAGCTGGAAAATCTACAGCAATGAAAGCTATGCTTGGTTTACTTAATTTAAAATCTGGATCAGTAAAAATTGATGGAAAAGATATTTCAAAATTATCACCACAAGACAGAGTTAAAGAGGGAATTTCATTTGTTCCACAAACAAAAAATGTATTTGCTGGAATGACAGTTGAAGAAAATTTAGAAATGGGTGCATTTCTAGTTAATGATGAAATAAAAAATATTATTGAGGAAATTTATGAGCTATTTCCAATACTAAGACAAAAAAGAAACCAGCTTGTTGGAGAATTATCAGGTGGTCAGAGACAACAAGTTGCTCTTGGAAGAGCATTAATGATCAAACCAACAGTTTTAATGTTAGATGAGCCTACAGCAGGTGTATCCCCCATAGTAATGGATGAATTGTTTGACCATATTATTAAAGTAAAAAAAACCAATGTTGCAATTTTGATGGTTGAACAAAATGCTAAACAAGCATTAAATATTTCTGACAGAGGTTATGTTCTTGTTACTGGAGAAAATCGATATTCAGGAACAGGAAATGAATTATTAAACGATCCAAGAGTTAGAAGCTCATTCTTAGGTGGGTAGTATGGATATATTAAATGCAATAATACTTTTACTTAATTATATTTTTATTCCAGCCTTAACATATGGATCTCAATTAGCCCTTGGTGCAATTTTTGTAACATTAATTTATGGTATCTTAAGATTTGCTAATTTTGCTACTGGAGACATGATGTCTTTTGGTACAATGGTTACTATTTTGTTTACATGGTATTTTCAATCTTTAGGAATTTCACTTGGTATTCTACCTACAGCATTATTAGCTATTCCTTTTGCGATCATATTCATGATTTTATACATGTTAAGTATTGATAAATTTGTGTTTAAATATTATCGAACAAACAAAAGTCCACCAGTTCAATTGGCTATGGTGAGTATTGGAGTTATGTTTGTCACCCAAGCAGTAGTAAGAATAATAATTGGTCCATCAGATAGAAGATTTTTTGATGGAGAAAAATTTATTATTAAAGCACGTGAATTTAAAGAGATGACAGGTTTGAATGAAGGTCTTGCTTTAAAATCAACTCAAGTGCTTACAATATTTGTTACAATAGTATTGGTTTCTTTATTATTTTGGTTTTTAAACAAAACAAAGACAGGAAAGAGTATGAAGGCATATTCTGATAATGAGGATTTGGCACTTCTTTCAGGCATAGATCCAAAGAAAATTGTAATGATAACGTGGATAATCGCTGGAATTTTAGCAACTATTGGTGGTGCATTATATGGTTTAGACAAAAGTTTCAAACCATTTACTTACTTTAACAATATGCTTCCTATTTTTGCTGCAGCAATAGTTGGAGGGATTGGAAACCCTTTTGGAGCATTTTTGGGAGGATATGTTATTGCTTTTTCAGAAATATTTTTAACTTACGCTTACAAAAAATTTTTTATGTATATGTTGCCAGAGAGTATGGAGCCTGAAAGTTTAATTCAACTTTTATCAACAGACTATAAGTTTGCAGTATCATTTTCGATACTTGTTATTGTTCTGCTTTATAGGCCCTCAGGAATATTTAAAGGAAAAGTATTGTGAGAAAAAATTTAAACGTAATTGCAGCTTACAGTATTATGATGGGATTAATAATCTTGGTAGGAATATTTCAATCTTGGAATATTGCATTATCTATTTTTAATCTATGCTTAATTTCTGCAGTAATGACAATGGGAGCTAATATTCAGTGGGGTTATGCAGGATTAATTAACTTTGGAATTATGGGGTATACGGCATTAGGTGGCCTTGCAGCAGTATTAATATCTGTCGATCCTGTGCAAGAGGCATGGAGCGCAGGAGGTTTTGATATTTTAATGAGCTTATGGCTTATAATAGTTATGGTTTTAGTTATTAGATTTATTTTAAAAAGATTTGATAAATCTAAAATGAGAACCTATAGCATCGCGGCAATAATTATTTCCGGTATATTACTTATTAGATTTTCTGCAGAACCAGGCATTGAAGCTATCGAAGCTGTTGATCCTGCTAAAACAGGTTTTTTAGGTGGATTTGGATTACCTATTATATTTTCTTGGATAGTTGGAGCATTCTTTGCAGGAGGTCTAGCGTTTATTGTTGGAAAAGTAGCATTAGGTCTTCGAGCAGATTATTTGGCAATTGCTACACTTCTTATTTCAGAAATTGTAATCGCTATAATTAAACACGAAGATTGGCTTACAAGAGGTGTTAAAAATGTAATTGGTTTAAAAAGACCAGCTCCATATGAGGTCGATCTTCAAACCACAGATTGGTTTATAAATTTAGTTGAAAAATTTAATTCTGATAAATTAGAAATAATTTCTAATTTATCAGATCGGCAAGCAGCATTAAATCAGTTTGTTATCGAAGGCTCATCAGTATTTGTAAAATTATGTTACTCAGGTTTATTTTTAACAGTAGTTATAATTCTTCTTATTTTAACTCAAAAAGCACTTTATTCTCCTTGGGGAAGAATGATGAGAGCAATAAGAGATAATGAGGAAGCAGCAAACGCTATGGGAAAAAATGTAGTCAAACAACATTTGTTAATCTTTATTTTAGGATCTGCAATAGTTGGAATTGCTGGCGCAATGTTAGTTACTCAAGATGGCTTGTTTACTCCTGGAAGCTATAGACCTATGAGATACACATTTCTTATATGGGTAATGGTTATAGTTGGTGGAAGTGGGAACAATTTTGGTGCTATTTTAGGAGGTTTTGTAGTCTGGTTCTTATGGATTGAAGCTGCTCCAATTGCATTATTCTTAATTAATTTTTTTACAGCAGGTATTTCAGAAACAAACGCTCTTAAAGCTCATTTAATTGAAAGTGTGCCTTACTTTAGGTTCTTAATGATGGGCCTTGGATTATTATTAATTATGAGATATCGGCCAAAAGGTATACTTCCTGAAAAAATAGAAATAAAATAATTTAATATGAAATATATTATATTAGGTGCTGCAATTGCTTGGGCCATGTACATGGCAGACAAGTATATGTTTTAATGAATAAAAATCTTTGGCTGCTGATTTTAAGTCAGATTTTTGCTTTTACCGCGGCACCAGTTACAGTATTTTTAAGTGGAATTATTGGATCTCAATTCAGTCCTATTAAATCTTTAGCAACTTTGCCAATGGCATTATCGATTGTGGGTATTGCGATCTTTGCATTTTTTGCTGCAAAGATTATGAGCATTATAGGCAGAAGAGCAGGTTTTATTATTGCTTCGGTTGGAAGTTCTTTCGCTGCATTAATGGCTGCATATTCAATAATAATTGAAAGTTTTGTATTATTTAATTTAGGATGTTTTTTACTTGGAGCAGGAGTAGCTTTTAGTCATCAATATCGTTTTGCTGCAGTTGAAACTGTAAGTAAAGATATGGCTCCAAAAGCTATATCAATAATATTATTAGCTGGGATTGGTTCAGCTTTTATAGGTCCAAATTTAGCAAATATTTCAAAAGAGATTATTTCAGATCATTTGTATGCAGGTTCATATATTGCACTTGCAATATTGACATTATCTTCAACAATTTTTTTATTGTTTTATGAGGATAATCATAGACCAAATATTTTTATTAAAAAAAATACACGAAGTTATTTTGAATTAATTACTCAACCAAGATTTTTACAAGCATTAATAGCATCATCATTTGCTTATGCAGTAATGTCATTTTTAATGACAGCTACACCCATAAGCATGCATGTAATGGAAAAAATTAGTTTGGCAAAAACTGGATTAGTTATTCAGCTACATATTGCAGCAATGTTTTTACCTTCATTAATTACAGGTAATTTGATCAAAAAATTTGGACATAGTAAAATTATGTATTCAGGTGTTCTTTTGTTTTCAATAACAATTTTGACAAGTTTATTTGAGCAAAATTTTATAAATTATTTAATAGCATTAATCTTTTTAGGTTTTGGATGGAATTTTTTATTTATATCAGGAACTAGTTTATTAGTTTTATCTTATAAAGAAGAAGAAAAGTTTAAAGCTCAAGGTTTTAATGATCTTATTGTTTATACAGTTCAAGCAATAGCAAGTTTATCAGCTGGTATATTTATTAGCCTAACTAGTTGGAAAACAATGAATTTAGTTTGTATTATTTTTTTAATAATTATTATTGTTTCCACTTTTAGAGCAGATTTTAAGCAAAGAAGCCCTTTATAAAAAAGTGGTGTTTAATTTTTTATTAATAATATCAATTTTTGGTATTTTAAGAATTACAGGAAGTATTTAAACATAAAAAAACCCCAGCAACTTACATTACTGGGGTTTTTAATTTGATATTAATTATCTTTGTTTTTTAGTTTTAAACTTTCCACCTTTTATTTCTTGCTCTAAGAAAGAACCTTCGGCTTCACCAACACTAGTAAATGTAACACCTGTTGCTCCCTCGTAGTTAATCTTTTTACCTTTAGCAAGTAAGTCTAAACCTTTTTTTAGTTGACCTGGATAAATTTTAGTTCCAGGCTCATTAGCAACATCCATTACATTTTTTGCAATAGATGCTCTATCTGCTGAATTACCAGCTTGCATTGCTAAAACAATTAAAGCAGCAGCATCATAAGATTCTCCAGTATAAGGACCAGATGAGTCTATTCCACCAGCTTTAGCTACTTCAGCAAACACACCAGCACCTTTTCCTGTTGAACCAGGCATTGAACCAAAAGATTTACTCAAATCTTTTCCAAATGCATCAACCAAAGATTGACCGATCATTCCATCTGATAAAATAAATCTATCAAATGCACCTGAATCTAAAGAGGCTTGAATAATTCCTTTTCCTCCTTGGTCAAGGTAACCAATTACTGCTACTGCATCACCACCTGCTGAAGCAAGTGTTGCAACTTCAGATGAGTAATCAGCTTTTCCATCTTCGTGAGCAGTTACTGTTGTAACTTTAATACCATGAGCTTTAACTGCTGCTTCATATACATCAGCTAATCCTTTTCCATAGTCATTATTTGTGTAAGTTATTGCTACACTTTTAACTTTTCTGTCTTTTGTTATATCAGCTAAGATTTGACCTCCTCTAGCATCTGATGGTGCGGTTCTAAAGAAATACCCATTATCATCTAAAGTTGTTAAACCTGGAGAAGTTGCTGATGGTGAAATCATCACTACACCATTTGGTACAGCAACATTTGATGCTATAGCACCAGTTACACCTGAACAATCTGCTCCCATAATTGCAGCTACACCACCTGAAATTAGTCCTTCAGCTGCTGAAGTTGCTGCCGCTGAGTCTACACAAGTTGAGTCTGCTCTTACTGGCTCAATTTTTTTTCCACCTAATAGCGAACCTGAGTCAGAAGCTTCTTTAAAAGCAAGCTCTGCAGATGCAGCCATAGCAGGAGTTAGAGATTCAATAGGACCAGTAAATCCTAAAATAATCCCCATTTTAATCGAATGTCCGTCTGCCATTACATTTGAACCAAAGCTTGATACAAACATAAATACGGCGATAAATAGTTTTCTCATTATCTTCCTCTTTATTGTTAACAATTTATAAAAACCAATTTAAGTATGAATAAAACCAATATTCAATGACAAAATTATCCTAATTTAAACAGGTTAATTAATGCTAATTATCTTATTGAGAAAGGATCCAGAGAAGGCTCATCTGATGTATAAAACCAAGTAGTTTTAACTCTGGTGTAATCTTTAATAGACTCAATTCCTGCCTCTTTTCCATAACCACTATCCTTGATACCTCCAAAAGGGGCAGATGGTGAAATTAATCTATAGGTGTTAACGAAAGTTATTCCTGCCCTAATTGCTTTTGAGACTCTCATTCCTCTCGATAAATTACTTGTGTAAACTCCAGATGATAATCCATATTGATTGTCGTTCATTTTAATAATTACTTCTTCTTCTGTATCAAATTTCATTACTGATAATACAGGTCCAAATAACTCGTTTTCTGCTACAGGCAGATTGTGATTATCACATTCTATAATTGTTGGAGGAAAGTAATATCCTTTGTTAGAAAAAGAATGTCTTTCACCACCACATTTAATTTTTCCACCTTGATCAATTGTATCTTTAATATTTTTTTCTATTACTTCTAATTGTTTAAAATTACTTAAAGGGCCCATCTCTGTCTGTGGATCCATCGGTGCTCCAATTTTTATTTTTGAAGCACGTTTTGAAAGTTTATCTAAGAATTCATCGTAAATTCCTTTTTGCAAATAAAGTCTTGAGCCTGCTATACAGCTTTGTCCACTTGCGCCAAATATTCCAGCTGTAATTCCATTTATTGCGTTTTCTTGTTCTGCATCATCAAATACTGCAACTGGACTTTTTCCACCTAATTCTAAACTTACTTCTGATAAATTTTCTGCAGAGTTTCTAATTATATGTCTTGCTGTTTCAGGACCTCCGGTGAATGCAACTTTTTCAACTAAGTTGTGAGTAGTTAAACTTTTACCACATGGATCACCAAATCCTGTAATTACATTTACTACTCCTTTAGGGATACCAGTTTTTTCAATTAATTTTGCAAATTCAAATAGAACAGCAGGAGCAAGTTCTGAGGATTTAATTACAATTGTATTTCCCATTGCAAGTGCTGGCGCTACTTTAGTTGCAGTTAAAAACATTTGTGAATTCCAAGGAATTATTGCAGCTATAACTCCTATAGGTATTCTTGTGGTAATTGCCTGAACATTTGGTTTATCTATTGGCAAAACTGTTCCTTCGACTTTGTCTGCTAAGCCAGCGTAGTAATCGTAGTATTCTGCAATATAAACTGCTTGTTTTTTTGTTTCTCTATATAGTTTACCAGTGTCAATTGTTTCTATTTCACCTAGCATTTCTGCATTTTCCCTAAGTTGATTTCCAATAGCTCTTAAAAATTTAGCTCTTTCTCTTGGAAGTAACTTAGGCCATTCACCCTCGAATGCTTTTTGAGCAGCTTTGACTGCATTATCAACATCTTTAGAGCTTGCTTCTGGTACAGTTGCCCAAGGTTCATTGTGTTCTGGATTTAGAGTTTCAAATGTTTTTTTACTTTCAGAGTCAACCCATTCACCATTAATAAACATTTTATATTGTTTTAGTTTAGTCATTAGATCCAATAAAATTTTTGATTGTTAAATTTACATCATCAGCACACTCAATACCACAAAGATGTTTTCCATCTTTAATGATCTTTAATTGACTTTTAGAGATTAAAGCATTTAATTCTTGAGACATTTTTACTGTTGAGCCAATATCATATTCACCCGTCATAACCAGTGTACTAGCTGTAATTTTATTAAAATCTTCATCATTTTTATGTTTTACGAATAGTTCGTAAACTTTTAGAAAATTATTCATGTTATTTGCAGATAAAATTGAGCTTATTTTTTCATAAATTTTTGGATTAATTTCAAGATATTTATCGGTAAACCATCTTTTCAAGGCTTGTTTTGACAGTTTTAATTCTTGTTTTGCTTGTTCAAACCTTCGATTAACTATTTTTTGTTGTTCCTCAGTTCTTTTATAAATTGAACCTAAAAGAACTAACGATTGTAATCGATCATTAAATTTTGTTGCAAAATTTCGTGCAATTAAAGACCCTATAGAGAAACCTACAAGATGAATTTTTTTAATATTAAGGTGGTCTATTAGCTCAATTAGTTGCTCAGAAAAATCATCAAAAGTTATTTCTCTTTTTTTTAATGAAGATTTTCCATGACCTAAAATGTCATATGCAAGAGTTGAATGATAATTAAAAAATTCTAGCTGGGGTTGCCAAATTTCGTGAGTAAGACCTACTCCATGCACAAATACAATTGGGACTTCTTGACCTTTTTTATTGAATAAGTAATAGGTTCCAGAAGCAGTAGTTCCTGTTGTCATCAAGTATTATTTGGGTTCAATACCCATTTCTTTCATATCTTGATATCTGTCACCAGTTCTTGCATGAGCTCTTCCACTTGAAGCACCACCTATTGCGATTACTATTTCGTCATCAAATGGAGCATCATGAATAGTAAATTCATGCGTTAAATAATATGGTCTTAAGCCAGAGTCTGTTTTATGCATCATGGGTATTGAAATTTTTGATCCAGCTGGACTTCTAGTATTTGTAAAACTTAAATAAGAAGTTCCACCAACTGCATCCCTAAATTTATTTCCAAATCTTAATGTATGTATAAATGCTGATGCATGCTCTATTTCACCATCTAATCCTACCACACCTGCTTTACCATAAGCTAATATTTTTTCAGGAGATCCAATTTCTTTAATAAGCTCGGGTACCAATAAATCACCTAACTTTGGAGCTAAGTCTAAAATAGTAGGTCTTAAATTTTCAACAAAACCTTGTCCATGCCAAGGATTTTTAAAAACGGCTGCAACTGAAACTAATAAAACCGGTTCTTTAGCTTCTTTACCACCTTCGATAAAAGTTTTATCAACAAATTTTGTAAATTTTCTTAAATTAATTTCCATATTTTTATTTAGTTACCTGAGCCAAAACTAGCCAGGCATTTACTCCTTTGCTTGCAATATAATCTGATTTAATAAATTCAATTATTTTCCAAGAATTATTATCTTCTAACTCTTTGATCTTTTTGTCAAATCCATATTCCTCGTAGATTCCAATATTTATTGTAAAACAAATCAAGGACTCGTTTTTACAAATTCTTATCATTTCATCTAACGCTGGTGGATTTACATGGCCAAAAGTAAAAGTTCCAACACATGTTATTCCTTCATAAGTATCATCTGCAATATTTACTTTTTGATTAAGATCAATTTTAAATAAATTCTCATAAATATTTTTTGGTACTAAATCTAGCATTTTTTGAGAAAAATCAGCACCATCTAAGTTTAGATATCCATTCTTTTTTAGCTCAACACCTACTAAGCCAGTTCCACAGCCTGCATCTAAAATTTTAATTTCTTTTTTAGAATTATGTTTTTTAAAAAGGGTAACCGTTTCTTGAGGTCCAGAATATTTCCAGTCAACCATATCTTTGTCATATTTATTTTCAATTGTCCACTCGTCATAGTAATCCTCAACTTCTTTACCTGCCTTTAATTTATAAATTGGGATTTTATTACCAATATCTTTTTGTGACATTTATTTTTGCCTATGTTTAAAACTATCTCTTCTAAAACTATATAATGCACTTGGGTCAACATCAACATCAACCACTGCAGGTTTATTTGATTTCACTGCAGCTCTAACTGCCTCACTTATTTCAGAAATTTTTTTTACTTTAAATCCTTTTGCACCATATAATTCTGCAACCTTATCAAATGAAGGGCTACTGATGTCTGCACCAAGGTATCGTTTCCCAAAAAAATCTTTTTGGTAGGCTTTTTCTGCTCCCCAACTTTGATTATTCATTACTATGGTTGTTGTGTTAATTCCATATTCTACTGCTGTGCTTAATTCAGAAATTGTCATACCAAATCCACCATCACCCATTAAACTAACAACAGTTTTTTTTGGTTTTGCAACTTTAACCCCTAGACCACAGGCAAACGAAAAACCTACCAAACCAAAATCTAAAGGTGTAAATAAAGAGGGTGGATTATAATATTCGAGAGCGTCTGTTGCTTGTAAACATAAAGTTCCTGCATCCAAAGTAATAGCTGTATCTTTTGGTAAAGCTTTTCTTAATTGTTTAAATAAACCTTTTGGCTGAATAGGAAAGTTTTTTCCTAGATCATTATTTTCTCTATTAATTAAATAATTTTTTCTTTCATTTATAAATGTATTTGTCCAATTTTTTATATCTAACTTTATTTTTTGTTTTTTAATTTCATTATATATTTGGTTAGTAGCCGTTGCTGCATCAGCATTAATTCCCAAAACAACTGGAAAATATTTTCCAAGCATTTTCTTTTCAATTTCAATTTGAATAATTTTTGCTTTATTATTGATATTATCGTAGCTATAAAAAGTAGAATTAAAACCTAACCTAGTTCCAATCGCTAAAATAACATCTGCTTCTTTCACAAGCTTTGATGCAACAGGGTTTCCACGTGGTCCCATCTGACCTGCATTTAGTTTGTGGTTAAATGGTATTGCGTCTCCATGACCTGCAGCAGTTACTATTGGTGTATTTAATAATTCTGCTAGTTTAATTACTTCTAAATATTTAGCGGTATATTTAATCCCACCACCAGCAATTATCACAAATTGTTTTGCTTGATTTATTATCTTTGCTGCTCTTGTAATTTTTTCTTTGTTTGCTTTAAGTTGACTTTCGCTATCGAATGAAGGTTTTTTTACATTTATATTATAGCTCCCTGTTGATGCTAAAATATTTCTAGGTAAATTAATACAAACTGGACCTCTTCTAGGCTTCATTGCTAGCCCAAAAGCATCGCTAAAAACTTGAGGAATAATTTTAGATTTTTTAACTGTCCAAGTTTTTTTTGTGATGGGTTTAAATAAAGATTGCTGATCAAGACCTTGAAATGCATCTTCAACTTTATCTTTAGTTGAGTATGATCCTGCAATTGCAATTACTGGGGAGAAGGCAGCTTTTGCTTGAGCAACACCTGTTACTAAATTAGTAGCTCCAGGACCATTTTGTCCAGCTAAAATAACGCCTGGTTTATTAGACGCTCTTGCATAACCATCTGCCATATGAGTGCCAGTTCTTTCATCTCGTACACCAATAAATTTTATTTTTTTTTCGTGATAAAGAGCATCAAACATTTCCATTGTCGCAGAACCAATAAGGCCAAAGACATGTTTAACTTTTTCTTTATTTAAAGATTGAACAGCAGCTGCGCCACCAGTCATTCCCTTTTTTGGTTTGATCACGATACTTTTTTAACTTCAGTATCAATATCATCTTTAAAGTGAGGCATTACTTTCTCAGTAAATAGTTTTATACTTTTCATGCAATCCTCATGTTTTATACCTGGAAAATTTGACCAAACTTGTAGATTTTGTAAGTTTAATTCAGATTTTAGTTCATGGATTTTATCTATTACATACTCAGGAGTTCCAAATAGCATATTTCGTTTATGTAAAAATTCATAATTAAGTAAATCTAATTTACCTTTTGTTTCAGGTAATTCTTCACCTGGATCCATATGATTTCCAAGACCTCTCCAGTGACAAACCCACTTCATATAATCTACCATATGTTGACCAGCTTTTTCTTTAGCTTCTTCCATTGTGTCTGCAACAAACATATCTCTCACTAAAGAAATACCTTCACCCATTGGAACATTTCTTTTTTCAGACTCTGACTTAGCATTTTTAAAAGCTTCAAATTTAATCTTTAGAGCTTTTACTGTTGGTATCCACATTATAATATTTAAACCCTGTTGAGCAGCCCATTCTATAGATCTTATTCCATCTACTACTTGATGAATAGCAGGAAAAGGTTTTTGATAAGGTTTTGGAAGAACACTAATATTCTCCATAACATTAGTTTCAAGGTTTACTAAATCTTTATTTGGTGGGCTCATATCATGTTGCCATACATAGTTAGGTGCTGGATAAGTATAAAATTCACCTTTATGATTAAAAAACTTTTCTTTCCAAGCTTTTTTTAAAATTGTTAATGTTTCTTCAAACAACCTAAAATTTTTTGCCTGATCTTTCATGTCAGCTTCTTTATTAAGATTTATTGCTTCTCTTCCATAAATTCCTCTACCAATTCCTATCTCAACTCTTCCTTTTGATAGCTGGTCTAGTAAAGCAATATCCTCAGCCATTCTTATTGGATTATGAAATGTTATCACATTACAGGCTTGTCCAATTCTAATTTGATTAGTTCTTGCTGCCGCATCAACACCCATCATTAATGGGTTTGTTAACGACTCCATACCTTCATGGTTAAAATGATGCTCTGTATACCAAATGGAATCCCATTTATTTTGATCACAATATTCAGTGATCTCTCTAGTTTCTTCTAATAATTCGTGATAAGGCTTGTGTGTCCAGTTTGTTGTATTACAAAAGTATCCAAATTTCATATTTCCTCCTTTAAACTTTCTAATTTAAAAAAAGACGACCGATCCCGCTTTCGTAATGGATATAACGATGAGTTATGTATCGCTCTTTACAACACAAAACTTAGCACAATTTAAAGTTATAGGGAATACGGAAATTACTTCTTTTAAAAGTTAATACTTTAAATTGTAATAAACTCTACCTATCATTTCTCTTACAAAAAAACTTGTCCCACTTAATGCATTTGCAGATGGTATGAAACTCATAAAAGTAAGTTTTGATAACCCTTTTTGAAAATCAACAGGAAAAGGGACCACATTTATGCCAGCTGCTTCAAAGACTAATTCAGCTCTTGGCATATGAAAAGCAGAAGTAACAAGTATAATCTTAGGCCCATCAATAGAAAGAAGCTTTTTAATAGCTTTTGCCTCTTGATCAGTATTTTCTACATTTTCAGTTAAAAGAATATTATTTTCTGATATTCCATTAGTGATTGCAATTTGTTTCAAATATTCACCTTCTGGAATTCCAACAGACCATGGTAATTTTCCACGAGTAAGAATTAGTTTTGAGGCCTTTTTTTCTTTAAATAAATTTATTCCTGCAAAAATTCGATCAGATGCTTCACCGAACTCATAATCTAAACCATCTTTAGAATTTATCGTTTTAATCATTCCACTTAAAACAACTATTGCATCAGCAGACGTAATATTAGAAGGCTTGCTTAATTGATAATCAGACTCAAGATAAGCAATTAATTTATCAGAAACAATAGGTAAAGAGCAAACGATTAAAATAAATATTCCAATTATGCTTATTTTTTTTGAATTAATAATTACTCCAAAAATGATTAATACCATTATCAGCATTAATGGACTAAAAATTAGAGGGAGGATTTTATGAAGATAAATCATTATTTAAATAGTTATATATTATTTAGTTTTATCTTTGATATTCAATAAATTTCTTCAAAGATTTTTTTAAAAATTTTTCAAAAATAATACCTTTGTTTTTATTATTTGAATTATCATTTAAAAATGAAGGAGACATTTTAAAATCATATGAAGGTTCAAAAAAGAAAGGAACAGACATTCTTTTTGTTTTATTCCATAGTACTCTATGATTAGTCGCTTTAAACTTTCCCATACTTAAATATTCTAAAGCTAACCCAGTATTAACGATTAATGCATTTTTATTAAATGGAACATCATACCATTTTTTATTTTTTCTATTCTGAACTTGTAATCCACCTTTTTTATCTTGGTATAGCACAGTAAAAATACCACTATCGACATGCGTTTCACAGCCAAGAGCTACCCCATCTTGTTTTGAAATTTCTACTGGTTTTGTTTGATTTGGATAGTAATTAAATCTTAAAGTGCTTAAAGTTTTAGTTCTTGAAAAAGCTTTTTTGCTGATATTTTCATCTTTATTATAGAGTTTGATTATACTTTTAAACAATAATTCGCTTAAAGAAAAAATTTCATCAAAATAATTTGATAAACTTCTGATAGATGTTTTATTTAAGGATTTTTTAAGATCTAAATATTCAATATATTCAGACTTATAATCTTTTACATGTTTTAATGTTATTTTAAGATCTCCTAAATCTAATCCTTCTTTACCATTTACAGTATTTGGAAAGTAACCTCGATATAAGTTTTTATTTTTATTATTCCATTTTTTTGGAGCTAATTTATTTTTATTTTTTTCTGAAGAATTAAAAAATCTATTTCCAATTTTGCAGATATTATTTATCTTTTTAATATTTATTCCATGGCCAGTAACTTGAAAAAAACCCACCTCAACGCAAGCCTTTTCAATTTTCTTAATTATTTTTAATGCATTTTGAGTTTTAAATTTCTCTCTGATTAGTGAGGATATGTTAATTGTTGGTATATAGTTTTTGGTCATCTTCTAACTGGTGTCTCAGTAGCAATATACTGTTCTCTAACTTTTTCTCTTGAATAAATATATATTCCGGCTGATATTATACAAGCAACACCTATAAAA
Organism: uncultured Pelagibacteraceae bacterium; assembly: GCA_902514755.1. Lineage (GTDB taxonomy): Bacteria > Pseudomonadota > Alphaproteobacteria > Pelagibacterales > Pelagibacteraceae > Pelagibacter. The sequence continues at coordinate 6,449 of CABXRY010000006.1, read as the reverse complement.
GTTCTAATAGATGGAATTTCATTAAATAAAAAATATCCAGGTATCATGGACATTACAATCAAAGAGTACTCAAATAATGATACTACTGATGGAGAAGCAATAATATATGCAGAAAAAATACAAACAAAAGCAATAGATGCAGCTACACCAAAAAATAGTATAAATTTCCAAGTATATTCTATGTTAGAAAACCATTCTCTGAAAATAAATTGAGTTGTAGAGTCGTAATTTGCATTATTAAATTGACCATTACCCATGTAAAAATAAATCAACCCACATAGGGCTATAGCAATTAAGTAAAAGTAAAATAACTGAGTGTTAACATCATCTTTATCCGATGTGTACTTTGTTATAGTCATAGATGCTGCATAAAAAAATGCACATCCTACAGGCAGCAAGCTTTTATACTCAAATTCTGAAAAATTTGGATTAAGAACAACAAATACTCCTAAAAATCCAAAGGCTATCGCTGACCATCTTCTAATTCCAATATATTCTTTTAAAAAAAATTTTGCAAAAATTGATACAAAAAAAGGGCAAGAAAAAAAAAGTGCATTAGCTGTTGCTAAAGGCATATAGGTTAAGGAAATAAAAAAAGCAGAAAAAGCTAAAAAATGTAAAATGACTCTTACAAAAGTAAGGATAGGGTAATATGTTTTTAAATTAACTTTTTGTTTCTTAAATTTGATATAGAAAAAAAGTAAAACTGCAGCAACAAAGTATCTTCCAAAGAAAATTTCATAAAGAGCAGATTTTTCAAAAATAAATTTTATTAAAGAATCTTGCATTGCAAACAATGTCATTGCAATAACTATTAGAACGATACCTTTTGAATTATTATCTTTAGCTCTCATCTATTAGGAGTATCTGTTACAATCATTTGATCTTTTACTTTTTCTCTTAAATATATATATATTCCAGCTCCTATAATAACTGAAACACCAATAAAAGTTCTTAATGTTGGTACACTATCAAACAATATATAACCAATCATTATCGACCAAATAATTAAAGAATATTCATATAAAGAAACTACCGAAGGAGAGGCAATGCTATATGCATTAAATACACAAAAAAATGCTAAAGCTCCAATAAATCCCATTAATATTATAATTGGCCAAGCATAAGTTGGGTTTGTAAACCATTCTCTAAAAATAAACTGATAGGTTGGATCGCTAAAATTATTAAATTGACCTTCACCTGTAAAAATAAAAAATAAAATACTTATAATAGTTGCTCCAATATACAAATGGGTCATCTGTGTATATGAATTATCTTTGTCAGAAGTATATTTGGTAATTGTCATTGATATCGAATAGCATAAAGCACACGCAACTGGTGATAGTTTTTTATATTCAAAATTACTAAAATCTGGATTTAAAACAATAAATACTCCACTAAATCCTGTTAAGATCGCAAGCCATCTTCTAATACCAACTTTTTCATTTAAAAATAGTACTGCTAAGATGGATACAAAAAATGGACTTGAAAAAAATAAAGCATTTGCCATTGCTAGTGACATATATGTTAGTGAGATATAAAAAAAACTAAAACCAAAGAAAAAACATATAATTCTCAAAGTGGTTAAAAACGGGTAGTGGGTTTTTAAAATAATTTTTTGTTTTGTAAATTTCATATAACAAAATAAAAAAAATGCAGCTGATAGGGTTCTACCTAGATATAATTCATACAAAGCAGAATCTTCGTATATAAACTTGATTAATGCATCCTGAATTGAAAATACCACCATTCCAACAAGAATAAAAAGAATACCCTTTGTATTATTTTGAGCTGTTGTCATGAATTCATGATAAAGTCAGATGCTCTTTCTGCAATCATGAGGGTAGGTGCATTTAAATTACCGCTTGTTATTTCAGGCATTACAGATGCATCAGCAACTCTTATATTCTGTAGTCCATGTATTTTAAGTTTTTCATCAACTACAGCCATATCATCTACACCCATTTTTAATGTACAAGAGGGGTGATAAGCAGTTTCTGCTTTTGACCTAATATATTCTTCGATTTGACTGTCTGTTTGAGCATTTTCACCTGGACCAACTTCTTCTCCAGCATAAGGCCTCATAGAGTTTTGACTAAGTATTTTTCTTGCTACACGAATACACTTAACTGTCTCTTTAAGATCATAATTATTTTCTAAATAATTGAATTGAATTTTTGGAAAATCATAAGGATTAGAGCTGTTTAATGTAATGTGTCCTCTACTTTTTGGTTGATTTAAACTTGCGTGTAATTGAAATCCATGTCTATCGGGATCCACTGTACCGTGATCTATTACAAATGCGGGAAAGAAGTGAAACTGAATATTTGGGTACTCTTTATCTGCTGATGATTTGCAAAATCCTCCAGCTTCTAAAAATGATGTAGAGCAGGGACCACTTTTATTTAGAAACCACTGAATACCAATTCTGACCATATTCAATTTATTGACATACGAATATAAAGTATCTGGAGTTTTACATTCTTGCTGAATATAGGTTTCTAAATGATCTTGTAGATTTTTACCAATCCCCTTAAGGTCATGAATTACTTCAATTCCTTTATCTTTTAGGTGATCTGCTGGACCAACACCAGAAAGCATAAGTAATTGGGGTGAATTTATTGATCCACCACTAAGTATTATTTCTTTATTTACATATATTTTTTCAACTTTATTTTTAATTTTAACTTCAACTCCTATTGCTTTTTTTCCATCAAAAATAATTTTCTCAACAAATGCTTCAGTAAATACTTTTAAATTATTTCTTTTCCTAGCTGGATTTAAATAATATTTGGAAGCACTTGCTCTTTCACCTTTATGAATGGTAACATCATACATTCCAAAACCTTCTTGATCTTCTCCATTCATATCATTATTAATTTTATGACCTGCTTCTTTAGCTGAGTTTAAAAAAGCACCAAATAATGGGTTTTTATTTTTAGATTGATTAATTGGAAGTATACCATTTCCACCTCTATACTCGTTTTCTCCTTCAGACCAAGTTTCAATTTTTTTAAAGAAAGGTAAAACTTTTTCATATGACCAATCTCTTAGTCCAAACGAAGCCCATCTTTCATAATCATTTTTATTTCCTCTTACATAAACCATTCCATTGTGTGCAGAGCAACCACCAATCATCTTTCCTCTTGGACAAAAAAGTTTTCTATTATTTAAGTGAGGTTCAGGTTCTGAATAATATTTATAATTATATTTTGGATCATGCATCGTATACAAAATTGCAAGTGGCATGTTTACTTTCCAAATATCGCTATTTTTTCCCGCTTCAAAAATCGCAACGTTATTTTGTGGATTATCTGATAACCTATTAGCCAAAACACATCCTGCTGTACCTGCGCCAATAACTAAATAATCAAATTTCATAATTTTTAAGAATTTATATTAATTTATTAAGAATTTAAATCTTACTTATTGAGGATGGTCACCCTCGATTGCAATTCGATCCATTATTCTCTCGTATCCAAGACCTCTACCAGGAAAAAAATCTGCAATTGCATAATGAATTACACTTCTATTATCCCAAATAGCAACAGTATCTTCTGTCCAACTAAATCTACAGGTTAGATCTAATCTTGCCTGATGTTCGAATATTTCCTTTAAAATTCGATCACTTTCCTCTTTTTCCAAACCTATAATCTGTTTTGTGTAGGTCCAGTTAACATATAAAATTTTCTTACCTGTTTCAGGATGCGTTCTTACTATTGGATGCTCATTAGAATAAGAGTCGTAATTTCTTTTTTCATTTCCCTCCATGTATTTATAATTATCAATAAAAAATTCTGCTCCAAGTGAACTATGAATTGCTTTTTTATTAATTATTTTGCTTTGGATTTTAGGGTCTAATGTTTCCCAGGCTAATTCCATATTTGAAAAACAAGTATCTCCGCCCACAGGAGGAATTTTGACTGACTTTAATATTACTGCTTTAGTAGGTTTAGAATTATAACTTACATCACTATGCCAGTTTTCACCCCATTGATTTTTTTCTTCTTTGCCTTTGATAATTCTTACAATCTCTGGATGATCTTTTAATCCTTTAACATATGCATGAGTTTCTAATGGACCAAATTTTTCTGCAAGAGCTATTTGCTGTTCATTTGTAATAGGCTGATCTCTAAAAAAAATAACTTTATGCTCTAATAATAAATCATTAATTTTCTTAAAATTTTGATTAGAAGTGTCTGTTAAGTCAATTCCGCTAATCTCTGCACCCAATGCGCCTGACAATAATTTTACATTCATTTAAAATAATTTATAGCTAGAATTTTAATTTGTCAAAATGTATAAGATATCATGACTTTAACCCAGGCCTATATATTGTTAGCAGTAGCAATTGCAGGAGAAATAATTTCCACAGGGACTTTAAAAGCTACAGATGGTTTTACTAAATGGATACCTTCGTTAATCTGCATTTTAGCTATAGCCATTTGTATGTATACGATGTCTCATGCAATGAAAATTTTACCGATTGGAATAACTTACGCTACATGGTCAGGTGTAGGCATAATTGCCTTGTCTTTAATAGGAATTTTTAAATATAAGCAAATTCCGAATCTTGCAACCACAATAGGCTTAGCACTAATTGTTGTTGGTGTTGTTATAGTTAATACTATGAATGATGCTTAAATATTTATTTTTTTAATTTTGAAGAAAATTTTAAATTGTCTATTTTAAAAGTACTATTATTTTTTGCAATGAATTCTCTCATTAGATCTACTTTTTCTTTTTCAAATTCAACAACTTTTCTTTCATCTAGATCAACATAAAGCGACAAAGCTTCTAAAGTTGCAGCTAAATACTTTTTTTCAGAGTGTATCATTTCTAGTTTATATTGAATTCTTTTTTTATCATGATCGCAATAGATAAGATTAATATCTACTTCATCATTTTCTTTTACCTCTTGATCGTAAGTAATATGAGATTCTACAACCATAGTACTTTTTTTAGTAGTTTTTGCTGATTCCTCTCCCATATTAAAACTAGTTAATAAGACTTCAGATCCAAATTGATCAAATATAAGAACATAATACGCAACATTCATATGCCCATTATAATCAGTCCAATCTTTTATTATTTTTTGTTTAGTAAGAAATATACTCATATTAATTTACATAATCAGGTTCTTCTTTATCTAAGATACATCTAATCTCTGATAAAAATTGTTTTGCTGTATCAACAGGATAATTTGCAGCCTCCTCTGAAGTTTTTTCAGCAATTTCATGACTTACAATTTTTAAATCTTTATTAGTTGATAAAGCTGTAATGTAAGTTTCGGCAGCTTTTTCAAAATAATATAATGAATTAAAACCTTCAGCAACTGTCTCTCCAGTTGTTATAATTCCGTGATTAGCTAGAATCATATGTTGCTTATTGCCTAAAGCATTTGCCATTTTGATTGACTCTTCTTGAAATCCCAATCCTCCAAAATCATTAAAGACAGCAATCTTATTATAAAAAGTCATAGTATTTTGATCTATCGGTTTTAACGTTGGGTCCTTTAGTGTTGATAGGACAGTTGCATATTTTGAATGAACATGAAAAATACATTTAGCATGTGGAGCTTTTTCATGAATTGTTCCATGTATATTTAATGCCGTAGAGTCTACTACTTCAGGTTTATTTCTAAATTTATTAATATTTTCTTTTGTTATTAAAATTAAATCACTTGCTTTTATTCGGCTGAAATGAATGCCCGCTTTATTTACATAAAAATCTGAGGAACCTGGAACGCAAGCACTAAAGTGATTTGCAACTGCTTCATGCATATTTAATCTTGCAGTCCATCTAAATGTTGCAGCTAGATCTTTTTGTAATTCAGTTATTTCCATTTTTACTATTTTAAACTATAAGTGAATTATAAATTATGAACAATAAAGTTTTTGTATCTTGTGCAGTAACAGGCTCTGGCGATACAGCGAGCAAACACCCAGATTTACCAAAAACTCCTGAACAAATTGCAATCGCCTCTATTGAAGCTGCTAAAGCTGGTGCTGCAATTGCTCATATTCATGTAAGGGAAGAGGACGGAACTCCTAGCAGAAGGTTGGAATTATATAAAGAAGTAGTTGATAGAGTAAGATCTAGTGGTACTGATGTAATTTTAAATTTAACTACAGGTATGGGTGGAGATCTTGATATAGGACAAGGAGACAATCCTTTAGATTTTGGTCCTATGACAGACATGGCAAATGTACTAGAAAGAATTGCAAATGCTGAACAGTTTTTGCCTGAAATTTGTACATTAGATGCTGGAACTTTAAATTTTGGCGATAGTTCAGTTATAACAGTTAATACTCCTAATGATTTAAGAAAAGCTGCAAAAAAATTAAAAGAAATAGGCGTTAAACCTGAAATAGAAGCATTTGACTTAGGTAATATGTGGTTTGGTGCTCAATTATATAAAGAAGGTTTATTAAGTGATCCACCATTGT